>CAJKPX010000025.1 GCA_905201895.1 uncultured Eubacteriales bacterium
GTATGGCGAAAAAGGGCTCTCTTAAAACCGGGTTCAACCTCTTCTGCCTCGGCTAGGGTAGATGCTCCTCCCGAGGAGACCCCAATCTGAACAAAGGAGCGGCGAGAGCCGCGTGGATAAAAACATGAAAATTATCGTTGACGTGATGGGCGGTGACAATGCGCCCGAGGAGACCGTCAAGGGCGTGATCATGGCGTCGCGCGAGCTTGACGCAGAGTATATCGTCGTTGGCAACCGCGAGGACATTGAGCGGATTGCCAAGGAGGAGGACTTTGATTTGCGTGGCGTGGAGATCGTTCACGCTGATGACGTGGTTACCATGGAGGACGATCCTCTCTCGATCACGCGTGCAAAAAAGAACTCCTCGATGGCGGTTGGACTTCGCCTGCTCGCAGAGGGCAGGGGAGACGCTTTCGTCAGCACGGGTAACACGGGCGCGCTGTTCACGGGAGCAACCCTGATCGTGCGCAAGATTCGCGGACTGCAGCGTGCAGGCATTGGAACCGTTCTGCCCATGAAAAATCCCGTGCTTTTGCTCGATTGCGGCGCAAACGTGACCGTAACCGACGAAAATCTCGAGCAGTTCGGGGTGGTGGGAACAGCGTACATGCGTAAGATGTTCGGCATTGCCTCTCCACGCGTGGGTCTGCTCAACAACGGAACCGAGGCATGCAAGGGTACCGAGCTTCAGCAGGCGGCATACCGTCGTCTGAAGGATTCGCCCGACGTCAATTTCGTTGGAAACGTTGAGGGTAGTGCCATTCCGTTTGATAGCTGCGACGTGCTCGTCACCGATGGCTTTACGGGCAATATTTTGCTCAAGAGCATCGAGGGCGTGGGCAAGTTTATGCTCGGCAAGCTCAAGAGCGTGCTCTATTCGTCATTGATCACCAAGCTTGCCGCTGCCGTGATCAAGAAGCCGCTTTATTCGATGAAAAAGGACCTCGATCCCAGCGAGCAGGGCGGTTCTCCGATCCTCGGCATTTCCAAGCCCGTGATCAAGGCGCACGGTTCGTCGAATGCAAAGGCGTTCAAAAATGCAATCCGTCAGGCGATCGACTTTGCCGGGTCGGGCGCGATCGAGGAGATCGGCGAGGTGGTCGGCACTTATGCGGCGCGCAAAAAGGCAGAGCGCGAGAGCCTGAAAAATCAGGAGTCTGCCGAGTAATTTGAAAACAGTCCAAGCGGTGTGCCATCGCCGCCGCTTGGATGAAAGAACGAAAAAGAAAGAGGTTTTGAGCTTATCATGCCATTCAATATCGAGGTATTGCAGGAGCGCATTGGCTATCGGTTTCGCCATCCCGAATATCTGCAGCGTGCTCTGACGCACTCCTCCTATGCCAATGAAACCGGCGCACCGAACCATCATCTGCTCTGCAACGAGCGCCTGGAATTTCTCGGTGACTCGGTGCTCTCGCTGATCACCGTTGATTTCCTTTATCACCGCTATCCCGAGCTCCCCGAGGGTAATCTGACGCGCATGCGTGCCGAAATGGTTTGCGAAAAGGCGCTGGCATCCTATTCGACCGAGCTGGGGCTTGGAGAATTTCTCCTGCTCGGAAAGGGAGAGCGAAACAGCGGAGGGGCAGAAAAGCCCGCCGTGATCGCCGACGCGTTCGAGGCAATCCTTGCCGCGATCTATCTTGACGCGGGTGGAATGGATGGGCTCGGCACCGTTGCAAAATTCCTGATTCCGTATCTGGAGCATGCATCGGCGTCGATTGTGGACGCGAGCGGCTATCATGCAGACTGCAAATCGCGCCTGCAGGAATTCGTGCAAAAAGACCACTCAAACGGTCAGCTGGAATACCGTCTCGTCGCGGAAACGGGTCCCGACCACGATAAGACCTTCACGGTGGAGGTCTATCTCGATTCCAATCGGATCGGACGTGGTGTCGGTCATCAGAAAAAGCTTGCCGAGCAAATGGCGGCGCGCGACGCGCTCTCGCTGTTCGGCATTGAGGTTTGACGGTGGCGCATCGCAATATCCCGATTTTTATCCCACACCTGGGATGTCCCAACCTTTGTGTGTTTTGCAATCAGCGTTCGATCTCGGGCCGACAGGGCTTTTGCACGGAGAGCGTGCGCGCAGAGATTGATCGGAGTCTGGCAGGCAATCCCGATCCCAATGACACTGAGATCGCCTTCTTCGGCGGCTCGTTTACGGGGATTGAGCGCAGGCTGATGATCGACCTGCTTGAGATCGCCGAGTCCTACGTTCGGGCAGGACGTGTGAGGTCAATCCGACTTTCCACCCGACCGGACTATATCAATCGCGAAATTCTCGAGATCCTTTCGCGCTATTCGGTGCGCGTGATCGAGCTCGGATTGCAGAGCATGAACAATGCCGTTCTGGCGGCTTCCCAAAGAGGGCACACCGCGGAGTGCGCCGAGGCGGCGTGCCGCGCGGTGCGCGAGGCAGGCTTCTCTCTCATTGGGCAGATGATGATCGGGCTCCCCGCATCCACGCTCAAGGACGAGCTGGAAACCGCTCGTAAAATTGCCGAGCTGGGTGCCGATGCGGTGCGGATTTATCCAACCGTGGTGTTTTATGATACGCCGCTCTGTCAAATGACCGCAATGGGGGACTACACCCCTTTGACGCTTGCCGATGCCGTGGAGCGCTCGGCAGCTGTGCTGCGCGTGTTTTTGGAGCGTGGCATTCCCTGCATCCGCCTCGGGCTTTGCGCAAGTGAGGCGCTCACATCACCCGAGACCGTGATGGCAGGTCCCAATCATCCCGCACTCGGAGAGCTTGTGTGGAGTGAGCTGTGGTACGAAATCCTAAAGGAGCGCATCCGAGAGACCGATCTTTTGGGTCGGGAGACGGTGCTACGAGCTCCCGCGCGCGAGATATCGCGTATCGTGGGGCATCGCCGCTGTAATCTGGAGCGGCTTGAGAGAGAGACCGGCACACGCGTTTGCCGTGTGATCGGTCTGCAAGATTGCAATGAGCTCCTGCCGATCCCGGCAGGAAACCGATAAATGACGCACAGGAGGAAACACAACCGTGTATTTGAAATCGCTGGAAATGCAGGGCTTTAAGTCCTTTCCCGATAAAACGAAGCTTGTTTTCGAGAATCAACCCCAGGTCACGCTGCTCTCCGAGGGCGACGTCACCGAGGGCTCGGCACAGGGCGTTACGGTAATCGTCGGTCCGAACGGATCGGGAAAATCGAATATTGCCGATGCAATGCGCTGGGTTTTGGGTGAAATCTCGTCCAAGAGCCTGCGCGGATCGAAAATGGAGGACGTTATCTTCGGCGGTGCCGACAGTCGCCGTCCAATGGGATACGCCGAGGTTTCGGTCACCTTCGATAACCGCGGCGAATTCGCAAAGCTCGATTGCCCTTACGATGAGGTTACGGTCACCCGTCGCTATTATCGCGCGGGCGACAGTGAGTATTTCATCAACCGCAAGGGCGTGAGACTCAAGGATATCTACGAGCTGTTTATGAATACGGGTATCGGACGCGACGGCTACTCGATCATCGGTCAGGGACGTATCGCCGAGATGGTTTCCCGAAAGAGCGAGGAGCGCCGCAGTACCTTTGAGGATGCCTCGGGTATTGCGAAATACCGATACAGAAAGAACGAGACCGAGCGCAAGCTCAAGGAAACCGAGGATAACATGGCGCGTGCCAATGATATCTTTCTTGAGGTTTCCTCGCGCGTTGGTCCCTTGGAGCGCGAGGCAGAGAAGGCAAAGCGTGCCATCGAGCTCATGGACAACAAGAAGCGTGCCGACGTCAGCCTTTGGCTCTACGATACCGAAAAGCTGCGCGGGGAGCTGACCGCAGCAGAGGAGGCAATGCAGCATGCATCCTACGATCTTGCGGCGGCAGAGGAGGCAATCCAAACCCTGGAGGCGCAAAATACCAGACTGTTTGAGGTTTCGCAGGGAAGCAAGCAGGAGTCCGAGGCTCTGCTCACCAGAATCCAGGAGCAAACCGAGCTCTGCCACAGTCTGGAGAGCGCTTACCGCGTGTCTGAAAACACCATCAATCACGCAAGAGACCTGATCGCCGCAACCGAGGGAAGCGTTGGCTCGAGTGAGCGGTCGATCGCAAACGAGTCCGAAGCCATCAAGGAGCACGACGCAAAGATCGAGTCGCTCCGTCAAACCGAGGAAACACTCACCGCCGAGCGCGAAACGCTGCAGGCGGAGCAATCGGGACTCACGCTCCGTTCGAGCGAGCTTGAGGCTGCGATCGCACAGGCGCTCGATGACGTTCGCGCACTCGAAGCAGAGGCGGTTGACGTCAAGGTGCGTGTTTCGGTTCTGGAAAACGCAAAAAATACCGATACAGATAAAAACAGCTCGGCGCTTACTGAGCTCGAGGGCTATCGCAGGGTCTCCGATGATCTCGGAGCGCAGTGCGAGGCAAAGGAGCGCACGCTCGCGAACTACGACGCCGAGATCGCAACGATCGACGCCGACGTGAATGCGACGGAGGAGCGGCTTGCAGAGGCAGACGGTGAGGTCAAGAGCCTGGGTGAGCGCCTCAATTCCGAGATTTTCCGCCGCGATTCGATCAATCAGCGCATTGCAACCTTCCGCTCGATGGAGGAGCATTTCGAGGGTTATTCGGGTGCGGTACGCTTTGTGATGAAGCAATATGACGAGGGTCGGATCACCGACGTACACGGCGCGCCCTGTGGCAGAATTTACGGTCCGCTTTCCAAGGTGATCTCGGTAGAGGATCGGTTTATCACCGCCATCGAGATCGCGCTCGGCGCAAACCTGCAAAATATCGTGGTTGAGGACGAGTCGACCGCAAAGGCGGCAATGTATGCCCTCAAGCGCGGCGAGGCAGGTCGTGCGACCTTCTTCCCGCTGACCTCTATGCGTGCATCCACTCCCACCAAGGAGCTCACCGATGCCGCAGGCTTTGCGGGGTATATCGGAGTCGCCGATTCGCTGGTAACGTCGGATGCAAAATTTGCAAGTGTTCTTTCCTCTCTGCTCGGCAGAACGGTGGTGTTTGATAATATTGACCACGCCACCGCAATGGCGAAAGCGCTTCATTACCGTGTGCGTGCAGTCACGCTCGACGGACAGCAGATCAACGTGGGCGGTTCATTCACGGGTGGATCGGTGCGCACAGGCAGCGGAATTCTCTCGCGCGCAGGTGAGATCAAGCGTTTGGAGGCAGAGCTTACCGAGCGCAATGCGTCGATCAAGGAGATAGAGGCATCTCTCGCGACGGCACAGGACGCACAGCGCTCGCTCGAGGAGAAGCGCGTTGCGGCAGAGGATCGCCGTGAGCTGATCCTCGTGCTGCGCAACGGCGTGAGCGGTCAGCTCGACCAGCTCCGCGCGAAGCTTGATGCAAACAACACGCTCCTCGAAAAGCTTAAGGCAGATATGCGTCAGTACGAGGAGGCGCGTGCGAGATACGAGGAGGATATCGAAGCCCTCATTGCCGAGGAGAAGAATCTCCGTCACCGCATCGCAGAGCTCACTGCATTCCGCTCTGAAAAGAGCGAGGAGAGGGGTGAGGTGCTCCTGCGCCTGGATGAGATTTCCCGTCAGCTCACCGAGCTCTATATCCGCATCAGCGAGACACAAAAGGACATTGAAACCGAGGGAATGCTCAAAGCGGGAGCAGAGGAGCGCTTGGATGCGCTCAACCGCGAGTTGTTAATGCTCACGGGACGCATCAATACGCAAACCGAGCAGATCCGCGCCGAGCAGGAGGCTATGGAGGAAAACCGACGTGCATATGCGGCGGCAACCGCTCTTCTGGAGGAGCTGAACGCGGCGCGCGGTCGGGTTGAAAAGGATAATTTTGAATTTGAGCGTAAGCTCAACGAGCTGAACACCAAGCTCCGTGATCGCATGAATCAGAAGGAGCTGATCTTCAGAGAATTCACAAAGTGTGAATCGCGTCTGGCAGCCCTGCGAGATACGCAGGATAAGCTTGCAACCAAGCTTTGGGACGACTATGAGCTGACGCGAAGCGACGCCGTGGCTCTTGGCTATCCCCCCATCACGCGTGAAAATCGCGGTGAGATGATCGCGCTGCAAACCGAATGTAAGAATAAGCTTCGCGCGATCGGAAGCGTTGATCTTGACGCCGTAAACAAATACGCCGAGCTCAAGGTGCGCTACGATTATCTGCACGGTCAGCTGACCGATCTGGAGCAATCGAAGAAGGATCTGGACGAAATCATTGCAAATCTCGAAACCGAGATGGAGGCTGCGTTTATTGAGTCCTTCAACCGCATCAACGAGAATTTCGGAAGGGTTTTTGCCGAGCTCTTTGGCGGTGGATCCGCCGAGCTTTCGCTCACCGATCCCGACAACGTGCTGGAAAGCGGAATTGAGATCAAGGCGGCACCTCCCGGAAAGATCATCAAGAGCCTGATGCAGCTCTCGGGCGGCGAGCAGGCGTTCATCGGTGTTGCACTTTTCTTTGCAATCCTGCAGGTTAATCCCACGCCGTTCTGTATTCTCGACGAGATCGAGGCAGCGCTCGACGAGGTAAACGTGGAGCGTTTGGCACAGTACATCAAGCGGTATTCGCACGGAACGCAGTTCATTATGATCACGCACCGTCGCGGAACGATGGCGGCAGCAGACCGACTCTACGGTGTCACCATGCCCGAGCGCGGTATTTCCAAGGTGCTCATGCTTGACGTCAATGATATTTCCAAGAAGGAAGGAGAAGACTGGAATGGGATTTTTGGATAAGCTGTTCGGCAAAAAGAAGCGTGCCGATGCGGAAGAAGCAAAGCGCCTCGCCGAGGAGCAGGCTCGCATAGAAGCCGAGGAGCAGGCTCGCCTTGAGGCGGAGAAAAAAACTGCCGCAGAGGAAGCTGCACGAGCAGAGGCGATCAGACAAGCTGAGGAAAAGGCACGTCTTGAGGCAGAAGAAAAGGCTGCTGCAGAGGCAATGCGTGCCGCAGAGGAGGCAAGACTTGCCGCCGAGCAGGCAAGACGCGAGGCAGAGGAACGCGCCCGTCGCGTTGCCGAGGAGGAGCTTGCCAAGGCTGCTGAGGAGGAAGCACGCCGCGTAGCCGAAGAAAAGGCTCGCCGTGCTGCAGAAGAAAAAGCTCGCCTGGAGGCGGAAGAAAAAGCTCGTCTGGAGGCGGAAGAAAAAGCTCGTCTGGAGGCGGAAGAAAAAGCTCGCCGCGAGGCAGAGGAACAGGCACGCCGCGAGGCAGAGGAACAGGCACGCCGCGAGGCAGAGGAACAGGCACGCCGCGAGGCGGAAGCCGACGTTCTCACCGAGGAGGGCAAAAAGACCGAGAAAAAGTCCTTCTGGAAGCGTGTAAAGGAAGGTTTGAGTAAGACCAAAAACGCTCTGTTCGGTCAGATTGATGACCTGCTCAAGAACTTCGTCAAGGTCGACGAGGACCTCTTGGAGGAGCTTGAGGAAATTTTGATCTGTGCCGACGTTGGCATCAACGCCGCAGAGCAGATCATCGACGAGCTTCGCGATCAGATCAAATCGGGTAGACTCAAGGAAAAGGAGCAGGTTACCGAAACGTTGCGCGGCATTCTCGAGGGCATGATCGGAGAGGGTGAGCCGCTCAATCTTGCCACAACGCCGAGCGTCATTCTTGTGATCGGTGTCAACGGTGTGGGTAAAACCACCTCGATCGGCAAAATTTCCAATCAGCTTCGCAAGTCCGGTAAAAAGGTGGTTGTTGCGGCTGCGGATACCTTCCGTGCGGCGGCAATTGATCAGCTTGCTGTCTGGTGTGAGCGCGCAAAGGTCGATCTGATCCGTCAGAACGAGGGCAGCGACCCTGCGGCTGTTGTGTTTGACGCATGCCATGCGGCAAAAAATAAAAACGCCGACGTGCTCATCATCGACACGGCGGGACGTTTGCACAACAAAACAAACCTGATGAACGAGCTGGCAAAGATCAACCGTGTGATCGACCGAGAGCTTCCCGGTGCGGCACGTGAAAATCTGCTTGTGCTCGATGCAACCACGGGTCAAAACGCTATTTCGCAGGCAAAGGAGTTCAAAAATGCGGCGGCTCTCACGGGTCTGATCCTGAACAAGATGGACGGCACCGCAAAGGGCGGCATTGTGCTCTCGATCCGTCAGGAGCTCAACATTCCCGTCAAATTCATCGGCGTGGGTGAAAAGCTGGACGATATGCAGGCATTTGACCATAAGGAATTTGTGCGTGCGTTGTTTGAATAAAGACAGGAGTATTGCATGAAAATAGTATTGGCATCGAGAAACCGCAAAAAAATTGAGGAATTGCGCACGCTTTTGTCGCAATCCTTTGCGGATATCGAAATCTTATCGCTCGATGATGTCGGCATTACCGAGGACATCGAGGAGGACGGCGAAACCTTTGAGGCAAACGCCCTCATTAAGGCACGTGTAGCTGCAAGAACGGGATATATCGGCATTGCCGATGATTCGGGGCTTGCGGTCGACGCGCTCGGTGGAGACCCGGGCGTCTATTCGGCACGCTATGCGGCACGTTGCAATTATGCGGGGGACCATGATGACGAGGGGAACAATCAGGCGCTTCTGAAAAATCTTGAGTCGGTTCCGGATGAGCAGAGAACGGGGGCATATGTGTGCGCCGTCGCCTGCGTTTTTCCCGATGGCAGAGAGTTCACCGTTCGCGGCGAATCGCGTGGCAGAATTCTGCGCGAGTATCACGGAGAGGGCGGCTTTGGCTACGATCCGCTGTTCTATTACGAGGAGTTCGGCAAGACCTTTGCAGAGGTCACGGCGGAGGAAAAGCATCGTGTATCGCACCGTGGGCGTGCCATCGCCGCGCTTGTTGAAAAATTGAAATCTATGGGGATACAAGCATGAAATTTTCGGATTATTTCCACGCACCGGGGCTGCGCTTCTTGGCGTTTTTGTTCGGTGTGTTCGCAGGTCTGCCGGTGTTCATTCTGATGGGATGGCAATTCGGTGTTCTGGTCTGCGCGGTGGTCACGGTTTTGGCGTCGGTGATTTTACCGATCCGTCTGTATCGTGCCGAGCTGCCCTATAACCGTGTCAAGAGTACGATCGCGGAGAATTTTTTGTTCGATCTGCGCGTGCGCTTCACGGTTCGCAACGGCACGGTGAGCGGTCATTTTCTCCTGACGCAGCGGAGCATGATCTTTCTTTCCTTTGAGAGGGGAGAGCATCGGCTGGAGCTCTCGCGCGACGATGTGAAATCGGTTGAGCTGGGTGAGAACATGACCATCAGCATTTTTCTCAACGATAAGCAGTTTGTTCGCGTGATCTCGGGTGAGTGTGAGGAGATTTACGACATCCTGCGCGACAACCAGTGGGCTGTCAAATAAACAACAGAAAGGCAATTTGATATGATTACTTCCAAGCAGCGTGCCTATCTGCGCGCAATGGCAAACGAGCTGCCCGCGATCATGCAGATCGGAAAGGGTGGACTCACGGAGAATATGCTCAAAACCTTTTCGGATGCGCTTGAGGCGCGCGAGCTGATCAAGCTTCACGTGCTTGAGAACAGCGGATCGACCCCTAAGGAGGTGCTCAACGCGTTGGCAGAGGCACTTGGTGCCGAGGCGGTTGCGGCAACGGGAAGAAAGATCGTTCTTTACCGTGCATCCGAGAAAAATCCCACGATTGAGCTTCCTCGCGTATGACGCGCATCGGGATTTACGGCGGCACCTTTTCGCCGCCCCACAACGGACATCTGCAGGCGGCAAAGGCATTTATGGAGCAGATGTGGCTGGATTTTCTCTACGTGATTCCTGCCGCAACACCGCCGCACAAGGCAATGGAATCGTCCGTTTCCGCCGAGCATCGGCTCGAGATGTGCCGCCGCGCGTTTGCCGATATCGAGGGCGTGTATGTGAGCGACCTTGAACTTCGCCGCGGAGGAATCAGCTACACGGTTGACACCCTGCGCGAGCTGTCTGGGGAGGACCGCCGACTGTTTCTGCTCTGCGGAACCGATATGATGCTCACGCTTGACCGTTGGCGCGCCACCGACGAGATCTTTCACCTGTGCTATCCCGTCTATATCCGCCGCGACAACGATCGTTCGCTCGACGGCGTGATCGTGGAAAAGATCGCACAGTATCAGCGTGATTACGGCAAGGTCGTGCGTCGCATTGTCACCGAGCCGATCGAGCTTTCGTCGAGCGAGGTGCGCCGTGCGATTGCGGCAGGGGAGCCGATCTCGCAGATGGTTCCCGAAACGGTTGAAAAATACATCAGAGACAATCATTTGTACGTTTGAAGAAAAAGGAGCGTGCACATAATGATAGAGATTCAAGAGAGCATGCTTGCCGATCTGCGCGAGCGTGTGATGGGCTTGATGTCGCCCAAGCGTTTCCGTCACACAGTGGCGGTTGAAGAAATGGCGGCGCGGCTTTGTGCACTGTTTTGCCCCGAGCAAACAAACGCGCTTCGTGCGGCGGCACTTCTGCATGACATCACAAAGGAGCTATCGGTCGAGGCACACGAGGAAATCTGTCGGCGCTACGGTCTGACCGTTACCGACGGTGACCGCCTTGCGCCCAAGACCCTCCACGCGCGTACCGCGGCGGCATTGATCGCCGACGAATATCCCGCGTTTGCCGATCCCACCGTGATTTTGGCGGTGCGTTGGCACACCACGGGGCATGCGGGGATGACGCTGACCGAAAAGCTGGTTTATCTTGCCGATTATATCGACGAATCGCGCACCTTTCCCGCCTGCGTGCTTCTGCGCCGTTATTTCTGGGGGGCGAAGCCCGAACAACTCACCCAAGGTGAGCGGGAGACGCTGCTGCGCGACACGCTTCTGTTATCCTATGATCTCACGGTTCGCGACCTGCTCGACGAGGGCAAGCCGATCGCGTCGGACACGGTTGAAGCGAGAAACGAGCTGCTGCTCGAGCGCAAAAGAGCAGAGGCTTGAGGCGAGGCCGATCCTACATAACGATTAATTTCGATAGGTAGGATGAAAAATGAAAACTTATACACACCGCATATTGCTTTCTGTTCTTTGCGTTGCCTTGATGGCAACGGGATTACTGATCCGCTCGGCTCCGTGCGCCGTTGCGCAACGCGAAATCGGGGAGGCAATCAACGTTGATGCCAACTGCACAACCGACCGCATCACGCGCATCGTGGTGCTGGGGCGTGACCGCGCGGCAGGACTCACCGACAGCATTCTGCTCGTCACAATCAACGAAACTGCACATCGTGCCACGGTTCTGCAAATTCCTCGAGATACCTACGTCTGCTACACCGACGGCAACTATCGCAAGCTCAACGGGGCGCTGAACGTGCTGGGCGAGCGGCAGATCAAGCGGCTTTTTTCCGAGTTGCTCGGCGTTCGGGTCCATTATTTTCTCATTTTGGATCTTTCGGCGTTTGGTGCGGTGGTCGACGCAATCGGCGGTGTGGACGTCAATTCTCCGTGTGAGATGCATTATTCCGATCCTGATCAGGAGCTTTTGATTGATCTGCCCGCGGGTCCCGTTCATCTGAACGGCAAAATGGCAGAGCAGTTCGTGCGCTATCGCTCGGGCTACGTCAATGCCGATCTTGGTCGGCTCGATGCACAAAAGATTTTTTTGCGTGCATTTGCGCAAAAATGCGTCACGCTCACCCCCATGAGCGTTCTGCGTGTGCTCTCGGCAACGCTCACGAGACTGCAAACTGACGTTGATCTGCCGAGTGCCCTTCGCATCGCATCGGTTCTCCGTGCGTGTGACCCAGAACAAACCCCGATGGTAACGCTTGCAGGGCAGGCGGTACGATCTCAGAGCGGAGCATGGTATTTTGCAGTCAATCGGGCAGGGGCAGAGCGTATGCGGACGGAATATCTGATGCCCACGGCGGACGATTCTACCGAAATCGACCCTCGGGCGCTTTTCGATCGCCCCGAAAATCCCACTTTTCACAAGGTTTATATCGCTCCCGAGGCAAGCCTGCCCCTGGACGACGCATAAATAAAGAAAGGACCCTATCGAATGGAAGAAATGTTAAACGAACAATTGCCCTCGCTCGAGGGCGCGACTCCCGAGGAGCTCGCACACGCGATTTTTGACGTTCTGGACGCCAAAAAAGCACAGAACATCAAGGTTCTGCACGTCGAGGATCAAACCGTGATCACCGATTATTTCGTGATCTGCACGGGAAACTCGTCAACGCAGGTCAAGTCGCTTGGTGGCGAGGTGGAGTATAAGCTCGGGCTGCGCGGAGTAGACCCCGTTCACTTTGAAGGACGAGATAACAACGGCTGGATCGTGCTTGATTACAGCTCGGTTATCGTTCATATATTCAGCCGCGAAAACCGCGACTTCTACAAATTGGAAAAATTGTACGGCGATTCCCGTGAGGTTGTTTTCCAAGGGATCGACGACAGGATAGGAGAAGAAGAGTCATGAAATTCGATTTTAAGAGCATTGAGGAAAAATGGCAAAAGAGATGGGAGGAGCAGGGTGCCTTCCGAGCAGAGGATTTCTCGGACAAGCCCAAGTTTTACTCCCTTGTGGAATTTCCGTATCCCAGCGGACACGGCATGCACGTTGGACACATCAAGGCATATTCGGGTCTTGAGGTGGTCTCGCGCAAGAGAAGAATGCAGGGCTACAACGTGCTGTTCCCGATCGGCTTTGATGCCTACGGTCTGCCCACCGAGAACACCGCGATCAAGGACAATCTGCACCCAAGAGTGGTAACCGACCGCAACATCGCAAAGTTTACATCCCAGCTCAAGCGCGTTGGCTTCTCCTTCGATTGGTCGCGCGTTGTCGACACCACCGAGGAGAGCTACTACCGTTGGACGCAGTGGATCTTCCTCAAGATGTTTGAGCAGGGCTTGGTGTTCCGCGACACCGCGCTCGTCAACTATTGTCCGAGCTGCAAGGTTGTGCTTTCCAACGAGGATTCGCAGGGCGGTAAATGCGACATCTGCAAGAGCGATATCGTGCAGAAATCGAAAACCGTATGGTATCTGCGCATCACCGAGTACGCCGATAAGCTGCTCGAGGGTCTGGATCGCGTGGATTACCTGCCCAACGTCAAGCAGCAGCAGGTCAACTGGATCGGCAAATCCACGGGCGCGTTCGTCAACTTCAAGCTCAAGGAAATTGACGGGTCGCTCCGCATTTACACCACCCGTCCCGACACGCTCTTTGGCGTAACCTTTATGGTCATTGCGCCCGAGCATCCGATCATCGAGGCAAACTGCGATCGCATTGCCAACATCGACGCGCTCGACGCTTACCGTGAGGAATGTGCGAAAAAGACCGAGTTTGAGCGCACCCAGCTCGTCAAGGAAAAGACCGGTGTTTGCATCGACGGACTCACCGCCATCAATCCCGTGAGCGGCAAGGAGATCCCGATCTATATTTCGGACTACGTGATGATGGGCTACGGAACGGGCGCGATTATGGCGGTTCCCGCGCACGATGAACGCGACTGGGCGTTTGCGAGAAAGTTTGGCATTGATATCATCGAGGTCATCAAGGGCGGCGACATCGAAAAGGCTGCCTATGCAGGCGACGGTGAGATGGTCAACTCGGATTTCCTCAACGGATACACCAACAAAAAGGATTCGATCGCACGTATGCTCGAGCACCTCGAGGCAGAGGGCGTTGGCGAGCGCGGTGTGCAGTATAAGATGAAGGATTGGGCGTTCAACCGACAGAGATATTGGGGTGAGCCGATTCCGATCGTGCATTGCCCGCATTGCGGCATCGTTCCCGTACCCTACGAGGAGCTTCCGCTTCGACTGCCCGACGTGGAGAATTTTGAGCCGGGTGAGGGCGGCGAGAGCCCTCTGGCAAAGATTGATGCCTACGTCAACTGCAAGTGCCCCAAGTGCGGCAAGGATGCAAAGCGTGAAACCGACACCATGCCGCAGTGGGCAGGCTCGTCGTGGTATTTCCTGCGCTACATTGATCCGAACAACAACGGTGCATTTGCCGATCCCGAAAAGCTTAAGTATTGGATGCCCGTTGACTGGTACAACGGCGGCATGGAGCACGTCACGCGCCACATGATCTATTCACGCTTCTGGCACAAGTTCCTCTATGACCTTGGCGTTGTTCCTTGTGACGAGCCCTACGCAAAGCGTACCGCACAGGGGTTGATCCTCGGTCCCGACGGCGAGAAGATGTCCAAGTCGAAGGGCAACGTGGTTGACCCCAACGATATGGTGGATCTCTACGGTGCCGACGTGCTGCGCACCTACGTGCTCTTCATGGGCGACTACGGAAGCGCCGCACCCTGGAACGAGAGCTCGATGAAGGGCTGCAAGAGATTTTTGGAGCGTATTGTTGATCTTTATGATATCGCAAAGGGCGAGGGCGTGACGCCGAAGCTCGAGGTTGCGTTCCACAAGACGGTGAAAAAAGTGTCGCTTGACATCGAGGAGCTCAAGTTCAACACGGCGATTGCGTCGATGATGGCTCTGCTCAACGAGATTTCCGAGGTTGGCACGCTCACACGTGATGAGCTCAAGGTTCTGGTCCGCCTGCTCTGTCCCTTCGCGCCTCACCTTACGGAGGAGCTTTGGGAGATGCTCGGCGGAGAGGGGCTCTGCTCGCTCGCCGCTTGGCCCGAATGGGATGAAAACAAAACGGTTGACAGCACGGTTGAGGTAGCCGTTCAGATCAACGGCAAGGTGCGCGGAACGGTTGCTCTGCCGCTCAATTGCTCCAAGGACGAGGCGATTGCAATTGCAAAGGCAGACCCCAGGATTGCCGCAGCGATTGAGGGCAAAACGGTGGTCAAGGAGATCAGCGTTCCCAACAAGATCGTCAACATCGTTGTAAAATAAGGTCCGACAGGGGAGGGAATTTTCGGATTCCTTCCCCGAAGATTGTTAGCGGAAGGTCGGATCACAGGGTGGAAAAGGTTTCGGTCAAGACTTTTCAAAGGCTTGCGAGGTGGAGGGCGAGTAGCCCTCCTCGCCGTCTGCAGACGGCGAAAATCCATTTCGGCATTTCTCTTTTGATAGCTTTTCTCTTTGTGCCTCTTTCTTGCAAAGAGAAAAGCGGCTAACGGTTTTACGCGGCGCGTCATGTTGTGTTGAATTTTCTTCATGCAGACGATATGCCCGTGAATTGCATGATTTCCGCATACGGCTACACGGGGAAGGGGGAGACCATTGAATTATCAGATTGCGATATACTCGAGCGACGAGGTTTTCTCTCGCATGATCGAGTTGGAGTTCTTGCTGCTCGGAAAATCGGTTTTGAGAGCTCCCTCGGCTCCCGAGGAGGTGTTCGCCGACGTTGTGATCCTTGATCTTGACACCGCCGCAGCTCCGCCCCCCGAGTGCTACCGACGCATGATCGGCTTTACGCGCACCCCCGCACTTTCTGCCGACGATGCACGCCGTCAATGCTCGATGATCCTGCACCGCCCCTTTGAGATCCGTTTGTTGCGCCAAGAGGTGCTTGAAGATGCTTCGCTTGGCACAGATTCTCCTATGCATGCATCTGTTGACACGCGCGTGCATACGCATCATGTTACGCTCAATCGGGAGAAGGGAAGCGCTATGGTCGATGGAATGACCTTGCGATTGAGTCGGCGCGAATATCAGGTGCTCGAGCTTCTGCTCACCGAGCGTGGGGAGCCTGTTTCCCGCGAGCGGATATCCGAGCAGATCGGAGAATCGGGTGCGAACAAGGTCGACGTTTACGTCTGCTACCTGCGCCGCAAATTTGAGGCGGCGGTTGGAGCACCCTTGATCTCAACCGTGAGAGGGAAGGGTTATTGTATCAAATAAAAAGAAAGCCATCGGACAAGCCGATGGCTTTCTTTTTATTTGTGCTACGTGGGATTAGCCCATCATATCACTCATATCGAGGTAATCGTCTGCATCGGCAGGAGCCTCCACGGTGGGAGCGGTGCCGAGGTTCTTGAACTCGTAGACCATGGTTGCTTCAAGAGCACCCTCGTCTTCATCGGGAGAGATCAGCTTCATGTCGATTTCCATCTTAGTAAGCTTGCTGTCCTTGTCAAATACAAAGGTTACGTCAAACTTATCAACCGTAATGCCGTCCTCATCACCGATCAGAGAGCCGAGCATGCCTTCGACAAGGTACTCCAGCGCGGTTTCCTTATCCATCGAAACGGTGAACTTGGTGTTGTCGCCGTCCTTCTCCAGCTTGATCTCCTTGAGTGCTTCCTCAGTGAATTCGGGGAGCGAAACGTCGCCCACGCCGTACTCATTTGCAAAGTCTTCAGCGCTGACTTCCATCTTCATCTTGCCGCCGAGTTCGCCCATGTCCATATACATGATGCCGTCAACGTAGAGGATCGTGTTGTCCATGGACTCGCCATCCATCTCCATCGTGGTGGTTGCCAAGATGTTGGAGCCGTTCACCTTCATGTCCATCGTGAGGGTTTCTTCCATGGTTTCGTCAGCCATCACCATCTTCATGTCGATGGTAACCTTTGCTTCAAAGCCGTTTGCTTCCTCAAGCGTGGTGTTTGCTTCGGAATAGAGCGAATAAGCGGTGTCTTTTTTGCAGGATGCAAAGGTAAAGAGGCAGGCAAGTGCCAGAACCAGGATCAAAATGCGTTTTTTCATAGTGCGTTCCTTTCTTTGCCCCGAATATAGTTTTGGTGGGGTATTACCATTCTAGCACAAAAAAGACGAAATGTCAATTGGGTTTGCATTTTTTTTGAAAAAAGTTTTTTGATCGGCGAAGGTAATCGCTCATGCAATGATTCCGCCACCGAGCACGCAGTCGCCCACGTAGAGCACAACCGACTGCCCCGGGCAGATCGCACGCTGCGGCTCGTCAAAGCAGACGCGAACCGTGTCCTCGTCGATCTGTTCCACCGTTGCAGGTGCGGCGGATGCCTTATATCGAATTTTTGCTTGCACGCGAGTTGGTGCGGTGATGCGCTCGCATGCGATGAGATTGATGCTGTGAGCAACGAGCTCGCGCGAGAACAGCTCCTCGTTGTCACCAAGCGTCACGGTGTTGTCCTCGGCGTTTTTTGCGCATACGTAGGTCGGTTTTCCAAATGCGATTCCAAGGCCCTTTCGCTGCCCGATCGTGTAGCGAAGATGCCCTGCGTGACGGCCGAGAATTTGTCCCTCGGAGTTGATAAAGCTACCGCAGGGAGGAAGCTGCTCACAGTTGCGCTCGATAAAGCCGACGTAATCACCGTCGGGGATAAAGCAGATATCCTGGCTGTCGCGTCTTGTTGCATTCACAAAGCCGTTTTCGAGTGCCAAAGCACGGATTTCGCTCTTTTGCAGATCGCCAAGCGGAAGGATCGTGTGCGCGAGCTGATCCTGCGTCAGCTGCCAGAGCACGTAGGATTGATCCTTTGCCTCATCCGTCGCACGGCGAAGCAGATAGCGCCCGTCGGGGCTCTGCTCAATTCTTGCATAGTGACCTGTTGCGATCGCTTCGCAGCCCTCCGACCGTGCAATTTCGAGCAGATGACCGAATTTCATGGTGCGATTGCAGATCACGCAGGGGTTCGGCGTGCCGCCGTTTTGGTAGGTTTGGATAAAATAATCAATCACGTGTTGGCGGAATGCCGCAGAGCAATCGTGGATTGAGAAGGGAATGCCCAGCTGTGCCGCGATCCCTTGTGCGTCGCGGTCATCCTCGGGGAGCGAGGAAAGACCGATCTGCTCGGGCGAAAAGAGCTTCATCATCGCGCCGATACAATCGTAGCCCTCTCGCAGGAGCAGCAGAGCCGCAACGCTGCTGTCAACGCCACCACTCATGGCAACCATCACTTTTTTATTCGTCATGCAAGCGTTCCTTTCAGGTGCTCGGGGTGTCCCAGGAAAAGCGCGTCAGCTCGCCCGTTTCCTTTAGTCCCTCAAAATTACCCTGTCGCAGAATTTCGTAAACCGCCACGGCAACCGTGTTGGAGAGGTTAAGCGAGCGTAAGCCCTCGCGCATCGGCAAACGCACGCAGGTGTCCGGATTTCGGAGCAGAAGCTCCTCGGGCAATCCCTTGGTTTCCTTGCCGAACATGATGAAAACAGGGGAGGGGTATTGAATTTCGGTATAGACGTGCTTTGCCTTGGTGGTGAAATAGTAGACCTTTGCATCGGGATTTTTTGCGTAGAAATCCTCCAGACAGTCATAGTAGGTGATGTCCAGATGATGCCAATAGTCAAGCCCTGCGCGCTTGAGCTTTCTGTCGTCGATTGCAAATCCAAGCGGACGGATCAGATGAAGTGCTGCGCCCGTTGCGGCGCAGGTGCGTGCGATATTTCCCGTGTTCTGCGGGATTTCGGGCTCGTGAAGAACGATATTGATTGCTTTCATTTGCGGTTCTGCCTTTCTGCCGTATTCCGAGCGTCGGCTACATGATAGCATATTTTTTGCAATTCTGCAAGAGAAAATATTAAAATTTACAATTTATAATATATTTTCACGAGTTTTTATAGTATAATAAAAGATAATACAATGGATAAGTGTGGGTTTTGGCGGCAACCGACTCAAAATTCTCGCGCACATGCATCAAATCAACTGCAAAATCAACCGTGCGGAGATCCCGTTCAACCAATCGGTGATTGCTTTTGGTGGGACGGTGTGATAGAATGAAGGCGTTGCCGGGACCTGCCGACCCGTTTCGCTGCGGAAAGCCGCGTTGACGGAAAAGGAAAGGATTTTCGATTATGTCTTTGTTTACCAAACTCTTTGGAACCTACAGCCAGCGACAGATCAAAAAGCTAAACGGCACGGTGGAGCGCATTGAGGCGTTGGCGGAGCGCTATGCCGCAATGTCGAACGAGGAGCTCAGAGCCACCACGCCTGCTCTTCGTGCGCGTCTGGCGGCAGGAGAAACGACGGATGATATTTTGCCCGATGCGTTTGCTGCGATCTGTGAGGCAGATGCCCGCGTGCTCGGCAAGCGCCCCTTCCGTGTGCAGATCATCGGCGGCATCGTGCTCCATCAGGGACGTATTGCCGAGATGAGAACGGGTGAAGGAAAAACGCTCGTTGCAACCCTTCCCGCATATCTCAACGCGCTCACGGGTGAGGGCGTTCATATCGTGACGGTTAATGATTATCTGGCACGCGTGGGTGCCGAGGAAATGGGTCGTGTTTACGAATTCATGGGACTCACTACGGGTCTTGTGATCCCCGGGCAGAGCGAATCGGAAAAGCGTGCCGCATATCAGGCGGATATTACCTACGGAACCAACAATGAATTCGGTTTTGACTATCTGCGCGACAATATGGCGGTTTATAAGCAGGACATGATGCAGCGCGGACACGTTTTTGCAATCGTCGATGAGGTTGACTCAATCCTGATCGACGAGGCACGCACGCCCCTGATCATTTCGGGCTACGGCGGAGAGGCAACCGATCTCTATCAGCGCACCGAGATGCTCGTGCGCAGCATGCGCAAGCTGGTGGTCAAGGAGCTCGACAACAAGGAGGACCAGGATCAGCTTGACGCCGACTACGTGGTGGACGAAAAGGCAAATCATGCAACGCTCACACCGCGCGGAGTGGAAAAGGCTGAAAAATTCTTTGGCATTGAAAATCTTTCGGATTTTGAAAATCTTACTATTGCGCACCACGTCAATCAGGCAATTTCGGCACATGGCTGCAAGAAACGCGACATCGACTACGTGGTGACCGAGGAGAAGGGCGTTGTGATCGTGGATAGCTTCACAGGACGCCTCATGCCCGGCAAGCGTTATTCCGACGGATTGCATCAGGCAATCGAGGCAAAGGAGGGCTTGCAGGTTCAAAGAGAGAACCGCACGATCGCAACCATCACCCTCCAAAACTATTTCCGCATGTATCGCAAGCTCTCGGGTATGACGGGAACCGCACTGACCGAGGAGGACGAGTTCCGTGAAATCTACCGACTCGACGTGGTAGCGATCCCCACGAACAAGCCGATGATCCGCGTGGATCATCCCGATATTATTTACCCCAAGCAGAGCGGAAAATACCGCGCGATCGTGGAGCAGATCAGAAAATGCCACGAAAAGGGGCAGCCCGTTCTGGTAGGCACCATTTCGATTGAGCGCTCCGAGGAGCTTTCCAAGCTGCTGGTCAAGGCAGGCATTCCGCACAACGTGCTCAATGCGAAGCACCACGAGCGCGAGGCAGCCATCGTTGCACAGGCGGGTAAGCTCGGTGCGGTCACCATTTCCACCAACATGGCGGGACGCGGAACCGATATTCTGCTCGGCGGCAATCCTGAATTCATGGCAAAGGCAAAGATGGCGAGCATGGAATACAGCGAGGAGCTGATCCGTGATTGCGCGGGCTTTGGTCAAACCGACGATCCCGAGCTGATCGAGGCGCGCAGAGTGTTCCGCGAGCTCGTTGAGCAGTTCCGCGCAGAGATCGCGCCCGAGGCAGAGCGCGTGCGTGCGGCGGGCGGTCTCTATATTCTGGGAACCGAGCGCCACGAGAGCCGACGCATTGACAATCAGCTCCGCGGACGTGCGGGACGTCAGGGTGACCCGGGCGAATCTCGCTTCTTCCTCTCAATGGAGGACGATCTGATGCGTTTGTTCGGAACCGACCGCATCCAAGGCATCGTCAACGCGCTCAAGATCGACGAGAATATGGCAATTGATCAGAAAATTCTGACGGGTAATATCGAGCGCGCACAGCTCCACGTTGAGAGCAATCACTTCAAGCACAGAAAATACGTTCTTGCCTACGATGACGTGATGAACCATCACCGCACGATCATCTACCGTCAGCGTCAGCAGGTGCTCGACGGTGAGGATATTTCCGAAACGGTCAAGAAAATGATGGTTTCTTCGGTTGAGGAAACGGTTGCGTCATTCACCCAGGGTGAGATTCCCGACGAATGGGATTTTGATGGATTGCGCAGTCATTATATGGGGCTTTTGACGAGTGAGGAGGACTTCCGATACACGCAGAAGGAGCTCAACGATCTCGATCGCGATGCGATCACCGATCTGCTCTGTGAGCGCATTCTGAAGGTTTACCAAAGCAAGGAGGAGCTCTGCGGCAGGGAAATTCTGCGCGAAATCGAGCGCAATATTCTGCTCAGAACCGTTGACGTTGCCTGGATGAACCATCTCGATGTGATGGACGATCTGAAGGGAAGCATTGGGCTTCAGGCATACGCGCAGCGCGATCCGATCACCGAATTCCGTGTGCGCGGTGCCGAGCTATTTGACTCCATGATCGAGGAGATCAGGCAGATGACCGTGCGTTCGATCCTTGGAATTCGCCCGCAGGAGCAGCCTG
Source organism: uncultured Eubacteriales bacterium (assembly GCA_905201895.1). Lineage (GTDB taxonomy): Bacteria > Bacillota > Clostridia > Oscillospirales > CAG-272 > UMGS1865. The sequence goes on from CAJKPX010000025.1 coordinate 21,140, forward strand.
TCAAGCGCGAGCAGACACTCAAGCCGCACCACCTCGGCGGAATGGCAAAGCGTGCGGCAAAGGGCAAGCTCACCGTTAAGGTCCGCGCCACGCAGCAGCCCTACCGCAAGGAGAGCAGAAGCGTAGGTCCCAACGAGCCCTGTCCCTGCGGAAGCGGACTCAAATATAAGAACTGCTGCAAGTACAAGAAGGGTTAACGGAGGCGCGGATATGGGATTCGGTTATCTTCTGATCGGCTATCTGGTCACATTTGTCCTTTATCTCACGGTCAACGCGCTCGGCTTTGGCGGTCTGGCGCTTCTGCTCGGTTACGCGCTGATGTTTATGGGACTTTCCGAGCTCAATCGCTTTCACCGCTCGTTTTCCTATGCAAAATGGATTCTCGTACCTGCCTTTCCGATCGCGCTCTACGAGCTTGTCGCGGCGCTTGCCGAGCAGCTCTTGTGGAATGCACCGATCTTTGTCGAGCCGATTGCAGGCGTGATCGAATGGATCAATTTCTTCATTCTCGTCACCTTTAACCTTGCAATGCTTCTCGGCATCCGCATGATCGCGCAGGACGTGGGACTCTCTCATATCGCAACGGCGGGCGTGAGAAACTCCTTCTTCGTTGGAATATACGCGCTACTCTATATCGTTGGAAACCTGCCTGTGGCAGTCATTGAGGTGGCAAAGCCCTACCTTTCGGTTGCGGTCACGCTCTGTAATCTTCTTTGGGTCCTGCTCAATCTTTTTCTCCTGCTTTCCTGCAACAAGAATATTTGCAGAGCAGGGGACGAGGACCAGCCCGCCAAGCCATCGCGCTTTGCATGGATCAATCGCATCGGGAACGCCTACGAGCGCAACCGTCAGAAGGCGATCGACAACACCACGCGTGAGGCGGAGGAGGTTCTCCGTCGACGTCGGGCACGCCGTGAGGCAAAAAAGAACAAAAAGAAAAAATAAGAGCGATGCGCTCGGAAAGGAGACCCCGTGCAATCGAATATCAAAATGCAATCGGGCTTTTTGACAATTTTTGCGTCTGCACTCTTTTTGTGCAATCCGATCGTTGGATTTGTTGACGTTCTGCCGAATTGCGTGGGATATCTGCTCCTCTGCATCGGACTCAATCGACTCTCCGATCTCTGCGGTCAAATATCCGAGGCGGCGCGCCGTGCGCGGATTTTGCTCTTGCTCGGCCTCGGCGCGCTCCTTGCAGCCTACCTGATTTACGGCGTGATGGGGCAGCAGACCGCACAGATGAACCGCTACGAGCAATCGGTTTACATCCTGCTCGCCTCCTTCGTTTCGCTGATCGCGCAATGGTATTTTCTCATTCCAACCTTCCGCGATCTGTTTGGTGGACTCGCAACGCTTGCCGAGCGGCACGGCGCCGACGCGCTCACCCGAGAGAGACGGGGGCGCACCTATCCCGAGCGGATGTGTCGTGCCACAACGCGGTTCGTTTTGCTCTCCTCGATCCTCTCACTCCTACCCGAGCTGACAATCCTGACCTCCTTTGAATATGAAAAGGAGAATCGCTTTTTCCCGTTTGATTGGTATCAATATGTCAATCTTTTCCGTGTCGCATGCGGCTTTGCGGCGTTTCTTGTCGGCTTAATCTGGCTTCTTCGCATGCTTCGGTTTACGCTTGCGGCGATGCGTGACCGAGAATGGCTTGCACGCCTTCGGGAGCAGTATTGTGCAGAGGTCCTGCCGCAAACAGGAATGCTCACCGTTCGACGTTTTTCCACCGCCTTTCTTCTGCTGCAGATTGCCCTGATCTTTTCGGCGAGCCTTCGCCTGAATCAACGGTCGATCCTGACGGGGCTCATTCTTGCCGTGCTCACGGGACTTGCGATCTATCTTTTGCGAGCGGACCTGCCGCGAGAGAGCTGCATGCATTGCTTCCTTGCGGCTGCTGCATTGGGGCTCGGTAGTGCTGCACGTCTCGTTATCGAGGGCTTCTATTTCAAGCGCTATCTGCCGGAGGCGTCGCTTTACGATCCCGATGCCTATCGCGCCTTTCTCCTCGTTCGGCTGACCGAGGTGGGAGAAATTCTGCTCACCTTTATTCTCATTGCGGTTTTGCTGCGCACAATGGTCTCCTTGACACGCACGCACACCGAGGTTGACTACGGAGGGCAGAATGCGCGATATCTCTCCGCCGATGCAACCGCGCGTCTGCACCGTCAGTTTGCGATCCGCGCAAGCGTCACGGTTGGAATTTTTTTCCTTGCCGCATTGCTTGGTGTGCTTGAGGCGTGGCTTCGCCTGGATTATCCGTGGCTCTGGATTCCGTCGCTGCTTTGCTCGGTTGCGGGAATTTGGAGTGCCTGGTCATTTTTCTTTGAACTGAAGGAGCAGGTGCAATTTCGCTATCATTCCGACGGTGTGAATAAAGCACTATGATCCTGCGCATACTGTTTTTGTAATTCCAAATTACAAAAAAGGAGTGCACAATCATGCAAAACAATAAGCAGAACAATCAAAACAATCAGAACAACCAAAACAACCAAAACAACCAGAACAACCAGAACAACCAAAACAACCAAAACAACCAGAACAACCAGAACAACCAGAACAACCAAAACAACCAGAACAACAGCAAGAACGACCGCACGGGAAACAACTGCCGCTGATGGCGGTACCCTTCCGCAGGGAAGGGTACATAGGGTCGTTTTGTTGACATCTTGAAACAGATTCGGAGGTGTCGATTTGTTTGAACTTGACCGTATCCCGCAGGCTGCGATAGATGCGCTCGTTGAGCGTGGATGGGACCCGTCCTCCATTCTCCTGTGCGCCAAATGCGACCGTGACCGCGAGATGAATCCAACCGAGGCTTATTTGTTTGCAACGGCGGAGCACCTTTTGATCCTCGAGGGGGTCTGTGCGCTCGAACGCACAGGCAAGCCCGGGCGAGGCAACGCACCGCGCCTCGTGCAGTCTTTTTCGGTGCACGATCTGCGCGAATATGACATACGCGAGCTGAAGGGTTTTCGCGTGGAGGAGCTTCTCTCCGCAGGCAGATTGACCGCAAAGCGACGGGATGAGGACGAGGCACCGATCCTGCTTGCAATGTTCACCAATTTCTGCAAGGCGTCGATGTTCCTCTTTGCAAAATACGCAGAGAAGATCGCACAGGGAGAGGAGCTGGAGATCGACCCCAAGGACGATCCCAAGAGCAAGAGTTGCCCCAAGTGCGGGTTGCGTTATCCCGACCTCAACCGTCGCATCTGCCCGCATTGCATGGAAAAGGGCAAGCTGTTCCGTCGCTTTTCTACCTTCTTCTTGCGTTACCGTCTCTACATCGCACTCATCGTGCTCTCTCTCGTGGTGCTCACGGCAATGAGCATCATCGCTCCCTATCTTTCCAGCGGCTTTTTCTATGACGAGGTGATCTTCGGCGTGGGCGAATTTGCAGGGCAGATTCTCACCGTGCTGTTTCTGATTGTTGCCACGCGCGTGCTGCGCCTTTTTGCGCAGATGGCGAATAATATCCTAACCTCAACGGTTGCCGCACGCATGGTTTTTGACCTGAAAAAGACCATCTTTTCCTCGATCGAGCGCCTTTCTCTCAGCTTCTTCACAGGTCGGCAGACGGGAGGACTCATGACGCAGGTCAACGAGGACGCCAACACCATCTACGGCTTTTTCTGCGACGGCGTGCCATACCTCATCATCAACCTTGTGCAGGTGATCGTACTGGTGGTGCTGCTGTTCCTCATTCAGCCCGTTCTGGCGCTTCTCACACTTGTCACCGTGCCCGTGTTTATGCTTCTGCTCTCGTGGATCTTTCGCCGCAACCGCATGCTTCACGCCAAGCGATACACCCATTCCCGACAGATGAACGCTTTTCTTGCCGACGTCTTTTCCGGCATGCGTGTGGTCAAGGCATTCTCGCGTGAGCAGGCAGAGGTTGAACGCTTCACGGGACGCAACCGCAATCTTGCGGGCAGCGAAAAGCGTCTTTCGCTTTTCACCAACTATGCATGGCCACTCTCGGGCTTTCTGCTCTTTTTGGGTAACATCATTGCTTGGGGTGTGGGCGGCTGGATGGTGATCGAAGGGATGGGCGGCATGACCTACGGCATGCTTCTGACCTTTATCGCTTACCTGAATATGATCTTCGATCCGCTCGTGTTCTTCACCGATTTCATTGATTGGACGGCGGACTGCTCCAACTCGCTCCAGCGTCTCTTTGAGATCATGGACGCACAGCCCGACGTGAGTGAGCGCGAAAATCCCGCGCGCCCCGACCCCTTGGGCGGTAGGGTAGAGTTCGATCAGGTGTCCTTTTCCTACCAAAAGGGCAAAAAGATTATCGACAACGTCAGCTTCGACGTTCCCGAGGGGCACGTGCTCGGAATCGTGGGACATACGGGAGCAGGTAAAAGCACGCTCGCGAATCTGCTCATGCGCATGTATGACGTAGAGGAGGGAGAAATCCGCATCGGCGGTTATCCTGTGCGCGATCTTGCACTCTCTACTCTTTACCAAAACATTGCCATTGTTTCGCAGGAGACCTATCTCTTTATGGGCTCGATCCTCGATAACATCCGCTATGCACGCCCCGACGCAAGCTTTGAGGAGGTTCTGGAGGCATCCAAATGCGCGGGAGCACACGATTTTATTATGAAGCTTCCCGATGCCTACAACACACGGATCGGCTTTGGCTATCAGGACCTTTCGGGTGGTGAACGCCAACGCGTGTCGATTGCGCGTGCGATTCTGAAAAATCCGCGCATCCTGATCCTTGACGAGGCAACCGCCGCGATGGATACGGGAACCGAGCGTAGAATTCAGGAGGCACTCTCGCAGCTGATCAAGGGAAAAACCACGATCATGATCGCCCACCGTCTTTCCACCCTGCGCGATGCCGACGAGCTCGTTGTCATTGAGCGCGGTAAGGTTGCCGAGCGCGGAACGCACAAGGAGCTGCTCGCGCGTGAGGACGGTGTTTACAAAAAGCTTTTCACTTTGCAGGATGAGGCGCTGCGCAACGCGGGCATCCGCGAGTGAGGACAACGGAGAGGAGTTGAATTTATGGACAAGCATTCCAATCCCGCCGCAAATGAGCGCGGTGGAAAGGGTGGTGAGCGGCGCGAGCGCACGCTGGCGGAGATTTCCGTCACGGTTTGGCTCACCGATCAGAACGCATCCTTTTCGCTCAAAAACGGCTTTCTCTACGTCAAGCACGGCGAGGAGGAGCAGAGAGCCTTTCTTTGCCGTCAATTCCCGTTTGAAATGCTTTGGGAATTTATTTCGGTGCTCGACGATAATCAACAGGAGATCGGCATTATTCGACGCCTGGATGATTTTTCGGACGAGGCGCGCGAGCTGCTCATCACAGAGCTCAAGCGGCGCTATTATGCTCCCGTGATCAAAAGCATCGTCAGCGTCAAGGAGCGCTACGGTTTTTCCTATTGGAAGGTGCGAACCGAGGAGGGAGAGGTTTCCTTCACGCTCCACGATACCTTCCGCAGCATCATCCGCGCGGGCGATAACCGACTCATCTTCCTCGACGTGGACGGCAACCGCTTTGAAATTTCGAACGTGGATGCGCTGGACCGTAAGAGCTACAAAAAAATCGAACTTTACCTGTAAGGAGGGATTTTCGTGGAAAACATCAATCCGCGTCTTCTTCAGGAGCTGAAAAAGCTGGACGCCGCAATCGACCCCGCACAGGTCATCACTGCGGTTGCGAGCAATCTTGATCTTTCCGATCCCACTCTGCACGTTCGCTATCACCTGATTTTTCTGCGTGACGAGTTGCGTGTTTATCGGGACGGAGCACTTGCGATGCGCGAGCCGATGGAGGCGATTGAGTCCTTCAAGGTGATCTCGGGCGTTGGCTGCGTTCTGATCGAATACACCAAACGGGAGGGTGGAGAGCACGTTCTCATCGCGCGCGGTGATAGCCGTTTTCGAGGCGTGTTTGCGCAGAACGTGAAGCGAATAAACCATTTTCTGCGCTTCGGAAACTGTGATTTCTCGCGCTTTTCGGACGCAGGAGGCAGACTGTGCCCCAAATGCGGGAAGCCCTATCCGCGCGGATCACGCACCTGTCCGAGGTGTGCCTCCAAAAAAAAGGTGCTCCTGCGCCTGATCAAGCTGGCAAAGCACGAGTGGAAATACATCGCAATTGCCGCAGTTTTCTTCTTCCTGATCACGGGTGTGAGTGTGATCACTCCCTATATCAACCGAATTCTCGTCGACGATTACATCCAGAACACGAGCGAAAACGTTTTTCTTCTCGGCTTTCTGGGCGTGATTTTCTCGATGCTGCTCGTCAATCTTTTTCGGCGTTTGTTTGCGATCGTGCGCGGATATTTTCTCACGATCGCGGGGAACAATCTGATCGTTCGTTTGCGTGACATGGTGTTTGAAAAAATCCAGCAGCTTTCGATCGCAAAGATATCGCGCCGTACCTCGGGTGAGCTGATGAAGCGTGTCAATGGTGACACGCGCGTGATCAAGCAATTCCTCGTCAATCAGCTTCCCAACATCGCGGAGCAATCGCTCCTGCTCCTTGCCATCACCGCCGTTCTCTTTTTCTATGATTGGCGTCTGGCGCTCCTGATTCTCGTTCCGGCACCCTTTGTGGCACTTGCGTTCCGGTTGTTCTGGCGACGTCTGCGCGGCATGTTCAACCGACGTTGGGAGCTCAATTCGCGCGGAAACGCGATTCTGCACGATATCTTTTCGGGTATCCGCGTAGTCAAATCCTACGGCATGGAAAAGCGCGAGGAGGAGCGATTCATTGAAATTTCGGCAAAGGAGCGCGAGGCACAGCTGCGTATCGAGCGCTTTTGGGCTGTCTTTATGCCGATCCTTCATTTTCTGATGGGCGTGGGCGAATACGTCCTGCTCTATTACGTTGGCACCAAAATGCTCACGGGCGTGATGACGGCGGGCGAGATGTCGCAGTTCTCATCCTATGCGAGCATGATCTACGGTCCCCTCAACGCTCTGATGCTCTTTCCGCGTCAGTTCATGCACATGATGACCTCGGTCACGCGCGTGTATGAGATCATGGACGAAACGGTTGATATTCAAAACACGGCAAAGGGCGAAAAATTTGACGTCAAGGGCTATATTGACATTGATCACGTCTCCTTTGCCTACGAGGACTCCGACGAGGTTTTGCGTGACGTCAGTCTGCACGTGGAGCCGGGTGAATTCATCGGCTTGGTTGGAAAATCGGGCGTTGGAAAGTCGACGCTGATCAACCTCATTATGCGCATGTATGACGTCGACGAGGGCTCGATCCGCATCGACGGCGTTGATATCCGCGACATTCCGCAGGAGGATCTGCGCGCACGTATGGGCGTGGTTCTGCAGGAGAATTTCCTTTTTACGGGCTCTGTCTGGCAGAACCTAACCTACGCCAAGCCCGATGCCACCCACGAGGAGGTCATCGAGGCTGCAAAGGCTGCGGGAGCACACGAGTTTATCATTCGTCTCCCCGATGGCTACAACACCTACGTGGGCGAGAAGGGGCACACCCTATCGGGCGGCGAGCGCCAGCGCATTTCGATCGCGCGTGCGCTGCTGCACAATCCGAGAATTCTGATCCTTGACGAGGCAACCGCTTCGCTCGATACCGAGACCGAAAAGCTGATCCAGGATGCGCTTCAGTCGCTCTCCGCGGGGCGCACCACCATTGCCATTGCGCACCGCCTTTCCACACTCCGCAATGCCAATCGCCTTGTTGTGATGGATAAAGGCGGAATTGCCGAGGTCGGCACGCACGACGAACTGATGGCAAAGGGCGGTATTTACTATGGTCTTGTTATGGCACAGCGAGACATGACCAAAATGGAGAACTGATTCTATGGATGAAAACCAAATTGGAAGATGTGCAGAATGTGGGAGCGATTTTATAATTGCAAAATCAAAAATGGATTCTCTTTGTCCAAATTGTGCTCATATCATTTATGGATATGCTCCTTGCAAGCATGTTTTCAAAAACGGAAAATGCGTTCTTTGTTTTTGGAATGGAAATGAGAGCGAATACGTCAGATCGTTGAAGCATCCATAAAAAAGGGAGACCGTCTCAACCGAAGTTGAGACGGTCTCTCAGAATGTCGACCAAAGGTGTCTGAAGTGTTAAACTGCGCAAAATCCTTAGCCGCTTTTTCTTTGCAGGAAAGAGGCGCAAAGAAAAAGCTATCAAAAAGAAACGCCGAGGGAGGAATTTCGCCGTCTGCGGACGGCGGGAAAAG
>CAJKPX010000026.1 GCA_905201895.1 uncultured Eubacteriales bacterium
GGAAAGCTCTTGAAGGGGTGCAGGGGGAACTTCTCTCGAGAAGTTCCCCCTGCAATCATCTCTTTCAATAATAAGACTAATTCTTATTTTAGAAAAGACTTGGAAGCGGCAGTGAGGCTGTAGTTTTGAGAGCCGATGGAGATGCGCTCCCAATCCTCTGCGGAGCCGAGGTAGGCAACGTGTGAGAGGTAGGCGCAGCGATAGAATGCCATAGGTGCGATCTCAACGGTGGAATCCTTGATGGTTGCCGAGCTGCCTGCACGCATGGGCGGGTAGAGGATCAGCGCGCGCAGGTCGGAGGTGTAGAGTATGCCGTCGAGGTCGCAAAAGGCGGGGTTTTGTGCGTTGACCGATATGTAGATCAGGTTTTGGCAGTTTGCAAAGGCGAGCTCACCGATCACGCGCACCGAGGCGGGAATTTGAATGGCGGTCACGGTTGCGGTGCCGTAGAGTGCGCGCGGAGCAATCTCCACCACGCGGTCGCCCGCAGGTGAAAAATCGGGGATCACAACACAGGCGTCTGTGTTGGTTCCGATGCCGATGAGCCGACAGGTCCCATCGCCGTTTGATGAAAAGAGTAGCGACTCCAATGGCGAGGGTGGCTCGGTTTCGGGGGAGGTGGTAGGTGGCTCCACGGTGGTGAGATCGGCATGTGCGGAGGTGGCTTGGCTCTCCCGGTTTGGCGGATCGGTTCCCGTGTCGGCAGGATTCAGGCATGCCAGCGCCACGGCAAGCGCCAGGACCACCGTGAAGGAGATGGCGAGTGCCACCATTAAAAATTGCGATTGCGATTTCATCTGCTTGTCCTTTCTTCCCAATCGTTTTTTTGATTGACGTTCATCTTAATTATGACACGCAATGCCTGTCGCGTCAAGAAAAAGCGTGATACAGAAATCGACCCCGACCGTCGGGATCTGTCAGACGTGTGCCCGTTTTTCGCCGTTTTTCGGCGAGTGCGCACCGATTGTGTCGGCTTTTGCGAGAAAAAACGCATCTGTGGACGGGGACGAAAAGTTTTTTGGAAAAGCGTTGCATTTTGAGTCGCGCCGTGGTAAAATAGTAGATAACAACATAGAACGGAGGAAAACTTATGATTACCAAAGCATTGGCAGAGTCGGTTCTCTGCTGTGCCATGTCGGGCGGTGCCGATTTCGTTGAGCTTTACGGCGAGATCACCCGCAACAATTCGGTTGCGATGGTTGACGGAAAGATCGACCGCGTTGGCGATAATCTCATCTCTGGCGTGGGCATCCGCGCCTTTCTCGGCACGCGTACCGTTTTTGCGTCGACCTCGGATACCTCTCGCGAGGGGCTGATGGCTTGCGCACGTGCGGTTGCATCGGCAATGGGTGAGCTGCGCGAGGTTGAGCGCGTGGTTCTGAGTGAGCGAATGTTCCCCAATATCCACCCCGCACGCGTGATCCCCTCGAGCGTGGACGCCAAAGCTCGTGCCGACATTTTGCGTGCAGGCTGCTTTGCAGCAAAGGAATACGATCCCGCGATCTCGCAGGTCTCGGGCACGCTCGCAGGTGTGGACCATAGCATCTGGATCGCCAACACCGAGGGACTTTTCACCACCGACCGCCATATCCGCACGCGCATTGCGGTCTCGTCGGTTGCGAGCGCGGCAGGTGTCAACCAATCGGGATCGGCATCTCCCGGAGCAGGCATGGGACTCGAATTCTTCGACCAAGTAGACCCACGTGAGGTCGGTCGCGAGGCGTCTCGCCAGGCGATGGTGAATCTGCGTGCCGATTATTGCCCCGCAGGCACGATGACGGTTGCCATTGAAAACGGCTTTGGCGGTGTGATCTTCCACGAGGCGTGCGGTCATTCGCTCGAGGCAACCTCGGTGGCGATCGGTGCCTCGCAGATGGCGGGCAAGCTCGGTCAGCAGATCGCAAATCCGAAGGTGACAGCCATCGACGACGGCACGATCGCAGGTGCTTGGGGCTCGGTCAATATTGATGACGAGGGCACTCCCACTCAACGCAACGTGCTCATCGAGAACGGCATCCTCAAAAGCTATATGATCGACCGCCTCGGCTCGCGCCGCATGGGGCTCCCCATGACGGGCAACGGCAGACGCCAAAGCTACACCTATGAAGCCACCTCGCGCATGACCAACACCTTTATCGCAAACGGACCCGACCGCAACGAGGATATCATTGCCTCGATGGAAAACGGTCTCTACTGCCGCAAGATGGGCGGCGGCTCGGTCAATCCGCTCACGGGTGCGTTTAACTTTGCGGTCACGGAGGGGTATCTGGTGCGCAACGGTAAGATCTGCGAGCCTGTTCGCGGCGCTTCGCTGATCGGAACGGGATCGGAGATTCTGCAGAATATCGACATGGTGGGTCAGAATCTCGACACCGCGCAGGGCATGTGCGGCTCGAGCAGCGGAAGCGTGCCCACCGACGTGGGACAGCCGCTCATCCGCGTGTCCACCATCACCGTAGGAGGTCGCTGATATGACGTTTGAAAAGATGAAAAAAGCCCTGATCGACGCGGCAGAGCGTGCAGGGCTGAAGGAATATGAAATCTACTATCAGCGCGAGGAAAGCCTCAACGCCGAAACGCTCAAGGACGAGATCAGCTCGTTTTCCTCAAGCGTGGGCGGCGGAATCTGCTTCCGCTGCATCGTGGACGGCAAGATGGGCTATGCCTCGGGCGAGCTGATGACCGAGGCGGCAATGGAGGAGCTTGTGTCAAACGCGATCTCCAATGCACGCTGCATTGATAATGATGATGAGGTCTTTATTTTCGCAGGCTCTCCCGCCTACGCAACCACCACCGCCCCCGAGCCTCGACTCTTTGATGCGGGTGCGATCCGCGAGACCGTGCTTGAGCTGCAAAGAAGAACCTACGCCGCGAGCGACAAGGTTGGCGACGGAACGCAGAGCGTGGTGCTCTCTGCTGTGGAGGAAAGACGGCTCTATAACTCCAACGGACTCGACCTTTCCAATCGCGTGGGAATCAGCGGTGCCTATTCCGCTCCCGTTGTGCGCGAGGGCGAGGAGGCACAGGAGCATTTTGAGTTCTGCGAGGGTGCCTCGATCGAGGACTTTGCCGACCTGCCCGTCAAGGCAGTTCGTGCCGCACTCGATAAGCTGGGCGCAGGAACGGTGCCGTCGGGCAAATACCACGTGGTATTCGATGGCAGAGAGTTCCGCAGCTTCCTCTCCACCTTCTCCCCCGTGTTCTCGGCAAAGAACGCCCAGCTTGGGCTCTCGCTCCTTGCAGGCAAGGAGGGTGAGCAGATCGCAGCCGAGTGCGTCACCCTGGTTGACGATCCCATGAGAGAGGGCTGTCCGATGCAAACGCCGTTCGACGGCGAGGGTGTTGCAACAACACGCCGCAGCGTGATCGAGGGAGGCGTGCTCAAGACCCTGCTCTATGACCTCACCACCGCAAAGAAGGCGGGCGTGGAGTCCACGGGCAACGGTCAGAAGGGCGGATATTCCTCGCCCGTTTCGATCGCGCCGTATAGCTTTGGCATCATGGCGGGGGACGCCTCGCAGGAGGCGCTTTTCGCAGCTGTCGGTGAGGGCATTTATATCACCGAGTGCAAGGGCTTCCACGCGGGCGCAAACGCAGTCACGGGTGACTTTTCGATCGAGAGCGCAGGCTTTATGATCCGCGACGGCAAGCGCGCCGAGCCGATCAAATCCTTCACGGTCGCGGGCAATTTCTTCGATCTGCTCAAGTCGATCGACCGCCTCGGCAACGAAACCAAGTGGGGTATCCCGGGCAGCTTCACCGTGTTCGGCTCCCCCGACGTCCTCGTGAAGGACATGAGCGTGGCGGGGAAATAAAAATCGAACAACCAAATGAGATAGGGCAGAGCTCCTCGGAACTCTGCCCTAAATGTTTGATCTTGCATTATTGCTTTTTCCTTTTGCGTGAGACACCAAAAGCCGCGCCTATGAGCAGGAGCGTCAGCCCAAATCCGCTCGAAAGTGTTGCACCGCAGCCTGATGGGATTTCACGCACGTCTCCACAGTCGTTACAGCTTGCATCTTTATCATTGTCATAGGTGTGGTCCATATATTCTACTGCCTCACCGCACGGGCAACTTCTCTTGTGTTGTTGTGCGTTGCATTGTTCCCATGGGCCAAAGATATGATCGGTCAGCTTAGCAATATCTTCAGTCTTGATTTCACCGCAATCTGAGCAAGTGAATGTTTTGATACCCAGTTCAAGATGTGTTGCAGGTGTGTTGATCTCGCCAGCATTCCAAGTATGGTCTATTACCTGAATGTAGCCACACTCGTCACATTTCCGTTGATGTTGTACACTATCCTTCTTTACCCAATCGCCATAGATGTGATCAGCAGTTTGGCTATCACCACATATACAATTTCGTTGATGGTGAGAATCCGTTTTTTGCCAGGCAGAATAAGTATGACTTGTGTGATAAATAATTTTTGAACCTGGTATCTGATCGCTGTTTGATATGGACTTCCATGTATCAACCGTCCCACAGTACAAAAGGCTAGAGTAGACTGTATTATGGAGGACATTGTTTCCGAATCGAGTAACGCTCGATGGAATCGCAATAAACTCTAGATAGTCACAGTGTGCGAACGCATAATCACCAATGTTTGTTAAACCATCCAGAATTATAACAGAATCTAGGCCACTACATGCATCGAAAGCCCGGGAGCCGATAGTAATTACGCTACTTGGAATTGTAATTCTACTCAGTTCGCTGCAACCACTGAATGCCCCTATACCGATTTTTGACACGCTTCCGTCTGATGGAATTTCGCTGTCTTTACATCCCAATACCAGTGTTTTGGTGTGTGTGTCTATCAGACATTTTCCGGAAACATGATACCTTGTGTTTTCCTCTGCAACGGAAATACTTGTCAAGCTATGGCTACAATAAGAGAACGCATCAGTTTGGATTCTTTTAAGACTCATTGGAAGCGTGATGCTCGTTACGGCCTCGCAACAATAGAACGCATACCTTCCGATGCTTGTGACACCTTCGTCAATTATTATGGATTTGATGGAAAATTTATACGCTCTCCAAGCGTTTGTGTCTTCTGATGAATAAAAGTCCTTCATTTCGCCTGTACCGGAAATTATTAACTCTCCCGTGGTTTCGTTGAACGTCCAGCTCAAATTTCCCCATGTGCCGCTGTGTGTGGCGTCATCGGAGGCTGTTGGGAATGTCATGCAAATTGTTAATGCAGTTAATACTAAAAGTATGGATAGACATGAAATTATTTTTTTCATTGGTTTTCTCCTTGTTTAATTTGTTTTGCTCTTTCCTTAAGAAACTTTATTAAATCGCGGATCGTTTGAAGATTGAACGGATCTTCTATTATCTCTGATAATCTGTTTGTATCAAAGGTGCATCCATAATGATTTTTTCTTTCTCACTGATGTATCCGCTTCCGGCCCAAAAAGAAAGACCTCTTAAAATTTCATCGTTGAAATCTAATAAAAAGCTATCCTTATGAACAAAATTGGTTATGCTCAAGCTTCTAAATGCCGTTTCGAGGTCTAATGCTTATTGATGTGCATTCATATTTTTTTCCAAAATCTCTTTTAGTATTTTTTATTTTCCGAAAATTCTCTTATGGTTTTTTACATATTTTTCTCCTTCCAAAAACATCTAATGTACACATTATATCATGTGAAAGTCTATTTGTCAATCATGTTTTCATATATAACTTTTACATTAGATAATGTGGAGGTGTATTATGAAATTAAGAATACTCGAAATATTGGAGCAAAAGAGAAAGACAAAGTATTGGTTGTGTATTCAACTCGGGTTAAGCTATCAAAATTTCAACAAGATGGTGAACAACCAGACAAACGGAATTAAATTTGAAAATATGCAGGCACTTTGCGATATTTTGGAGTGTACGCCAAACGATCTGTTTGAGGAATACCATCAAAAATAAAATGCGCCAGCATGAATATCATAAGATTTTCGGGGGTGCTTTTGCGAGGGCGCGGAGATCACCCTTGCCGAATTTTTCGATCGGGACTATTTCAATGATGTCGAGGAGGATTGACCTCCTTTCACGCAGATATGTATCAAGAAAGTCAAGTGCAGTGAAACGCATTTGACCTTCTTTTTTTATACGTGTGGAGAAATAACGTGCGGTTTCTGTTTTGCTCATACCGCAACCGTTTGCTTTCGTCTGTCGTATATCGTAACCCCTCTTTTGTCAACCCTTTGTCGTAGCCTTCTTCAATAACCTCACCAATAACCCTATCAATAACCACCCCTCCTTTCCTCTCTAAAGGTTTTGAGGTGAGGGGGGGGCAGGGGGAGGGGAGCGGATCTTTTTCAAAAGATTCGCTCCCCTCCCCTGCATAATCATCATAAATCCCTCCCTCCTCGCATAGGATATACAAAAACGGAATTGCCGAAGATGGGGAATTGCCGAAAAACGGAGGGAAATGAAAATGAATGAGAATTACTATTTGCCCGAGGGCATGCGGTTGAACACACCCGAAAATCAAGCCTATCTCGCGTCGCCCACGGGGCTTGAGAGAGCTATGAACAGCGGTGCGATCATTGAAGGCGTGGTACTCCTTTGCGACAATCAGATGCGCTTGCACGTCGATCTGCATTGCGCCGAGGGGATCATTGAGGCAAACGAGGCGGTTTGGTGCCGTGACGGAGAGGTACGCAAGGACATTGCCGTGATCACGCGGGTGGGAAAGCCGGTTGCGGTGCGCGTGACGGCGCTGGAAAGCCGAAACGGAATTCTCACCGCCGTGCTCTCCCGACGGCAGGCACAGGAGGCGTGCCTGCGCGACTATCTCTCACGGCTCCGTCCCGGGGACGTGATCTCCTCGCGCGTGACGCATCTGGAGCCCTTTGGCGCGTTTCTCGACATTGGGTGCGGCATCTCCTCGCTGCTCTCGGTGGATTGCATCTCGGTCTCGCGCATCTCTCATCCGCGCGATCGCCTGCAGAGCGGCATGGACCTGCCCGTGGTGGTTAAGAGCATCGATCGTGAGAGCGGCAGAATTTACGTCAGCCTGCGCGAGTTGCTCGGAACCTGGGAGGAAAACGTTGCGAGCTTTGAGGCGGGTCAAACGGTTGCGGGGATCATTCGGAGCGTGGAGAGCTATGGGGTGTTCGTGGAGCTGACCCCAAATCTTGCGGGGCTTGCCGAGCTGCGCGAGGGCTGCGAGCGCGACCTGCTCTCGCGTGTGGGACGGAGCGCCGCAGTCTACATCAAAAGCATTGTGCCCGAGCGCATGAAGATCAAGCTTGCACTCATCGACACCTGCGCTGCCGAGCCGATTCGTCCTCGGATGGTCTATTTTATGGACCCTAACACCACGAGACACATCTCCCATTGGCGCTATTCTCCCGCCAACTCGCAGCGTGTGATCGAAACAATTTTTGAATAAGAATTATTCTCATTATAAAAAATAGAGAAAAATAGCGCGAAAACAGAAAAAAAGGCAAGTTTTTTTGTAAAAAACTTGCCTTTTTCGTCATTTTGTGGTATGATAGGTGCGGAATTTGAACATGAGAGGAGATACCGCTATGGTACTGAATTTAGAGCAGCTTCGCGCGATCACAAGGGGCGCGACACGCGTGGAGGAGCAGAACGGGGAGTTTCGCTTCTATCGCTTCACCGAGGAACAGGTGGAGGCATACCGTCAAACCGGAAACACCGATTTTTACAACAAGACCTTTGCCACGTCGGGTGTACGTCTGGCATTCCGCACCGATGCAAAAACGCTTGCCTTTACCTATCGCCTGGAGGTTGGCTCGGGCCGAACCTTTGGCTGGTTCGACGTTTATCTGAACGGCAACCTGGCGCGTCATTTCGGTAGTGACGGCAGGGAGTTTACGGGCGGCAGCGTTTGCGTTGAGCTCGGCGAGGGCGAGGTGGACGTGGAGCTTTATCTGCCCTGGTCGCGTGCCGCGATTCTCTCAAAGATCACGCTGGAGGGCGGCGAGATGCTCGAGCCCATTTTCCGCACGCACAAAATGATCTCGTTTGGAGACTCGATCACGCAGGGCTACGATGCGCTCTATCCCTCGCAGTCCTATGTTAGCACGCTTGCGCGCATGTTGGATGCCGAGTTGTTCAATAAGGGCATTGGCGGTGAGGTCTTTTTCCCCGCGCTTCTCAACACCCCCGACGCATTTGATCCCGATTATATCACGGTTGCCTACGGCACCAACGATTGGTCGGGGCGCACGCGCGAATACTTTGTTGAAAATTGCGCCGCCTTCTACCGAAAGCTCTCGGCGCTCTATCCGCGCGCCAAGATTTTTGCCATCACGCCGATCTGCCGTCTGGATGCGAACCGAAAGACGAAATTCGAAGCGCCGATCTCCGAGGTTGGCGATCTCATCCGCTCGTTTTGCGCCGATCTGCCCAACGTCACCGTGATTAACGGTTGGTGCTTTACGCCTGCCCTCAAGGAGTTTTATTCCGACGCCTATCTGCATCCCAACGATCTCGGCTTTGGTCTCTACGCACAGAACCTCTACCGCGCGATTAAGCAGTATATTTGACCCCTAAAAACGCGATACGTGTTGTAAAACGGCTCGAAAATGAGCTTTTTGCCCATGTGATCGAAAAAACTCGGAGACGCCCCAATGCAGCTTGCATTTGGTCGGCATCTCCGAGCTTTTGTTTTATTCTTCCTTTTTTGACACCACCGCGTACATGATCGAGGGGAAGTTTTCGGGAATTTCGGTCAGACCGCGCTCGCGGATTACAAGATGATTTGCGTCGAGCTCACGCTCGAATTGCGCAAAGGAGACCATGCGGCAGGACGTGCCCGCCATGAGAATTTTCTCACCTGCGTATTCGCGTGCCTGCAGATCAAATGCGGTGTGGATATCGCTCTGCCGCTCGGTCTTGCCGTCCCCCATTGTGCAGACCAACGCGATCCCGTCGGGCGCGAGATGATCTGCGAGAAAGCGGTAAAATGCGGCGCGGTCGGCATCGGGCACGAGCATGTGCAAAACCGCAACCGCCACGATCAGGTCAAATTTTTGCGGGAGTCGGTCCTTGACGCAATCGAGCACGCGAAAGCGTCGGGCATGTGTAGGAGAGAGGGCTTGGCAGTAGGCGATCGCCTCGGGAGAAACGTCGGTGGCAAGCAGATCATAGCCCGCCTCGAGCAGGGGCAGGGCATCGCGTCCCTCGCCGCAGCCGATCTCCAGAATTTTGTCGTTTTTTTTGATCCCGTAGCGCGAAATGACCTCACTCACGATCGGTGTGGGCTGATCCCCAAACCATCGGATCGACCGCGCGTGAACGGTTTTGTAGCGCTCATCGTATGCCTCGTAATAGGCTCTGTCCTTCATTCCGATCCCTCCTTTTTTCACACGTCTGCGTTTTTTTCATGCGGACGTCCTTTTTATTTTGCATCAACCTCAACAAATTCGGTGCTCGGGTAGCGCCGACGCGTCTCCTCCGAAAAAACGTGATCGCTGATCACAACGTCCACGGGGGAAAGGTCGCCGAGCACCATGCGTGCCCCTGCGCGATCGACCTTTTCGCGGTCGACCAGATAGTAAACGCGGCTCGAGTTGCGCATCATGGTGCGGTGCATCGAAAAATAAATGTCACCCGTGTAAGCCATCTCGCCGCCCTCCGTGACGAACGCGGTCGAGAAAAAGCACTTGTCCGCCTTGTAGCGTGCGGCGGTTTCCACCGTGTCGGTACCTGCGAGCATGTAGGGGGCCTCCATGATCCTGCCTCCGAGCACCACCACGTCGATGCCTGCTTCGGAGAGCGAGGAAGCGAGCGCGATGTTGTTGGTGATCACCGTGAGTTCCTTTTTCTCAAGGATGTAGTGTCCCATGTATTGTACCGTGGTCGAGCCGTCCATAAATACCGTGTCGCCGTCCTCAATCTCGGCGGCGGCGCGCTTGGCGATGCGTTTTTTGCTTGGCTTGCCCTGATCGTAGCGGAACAGTACGGGCACGGTTTGCGGTGTGAGCAGCTCCACGCCGCCCCAGGTGCGCTTGATCTCGCCCGCCTGCTCGAGTCGGTTGAGATCGCGGTTGACCGTTGCGGTGCTGTAATGCAGGCATTCGGTCAGATATTTCACGGTGGCATAGCCCTGCTTGCGTAAAATAGCAAGGATCGCCTCCATTCGCTCGTTTTGGTACATGCGCGTCTCCTTATGGTTGAGAAAAGTTGAGAAAATTGAAAAAATCAGAACGTACTTGAAAGATTGTTGAGAATTTACTATAATCATTATAGTCAATTCTGCAATTTTTGTCAAGCGGAATTTTTGATCGGTCAAAATATCAAACGAAACAAAAGGAGACGAAAAAATGCCACTCGTGACCTCGAAGCAGCTCTTGGAGGACGCCCAAAGAGGCGGATACGCCGTTGGTGCCTTCAACGCCGAAAATATGGAAATGGTGCAGGCGATCGTGAACGCCGCATGCGAAATGCGCGCGCCCGTGATCATTCAAACCACTCCCTCCACCGTGAAATACGCCTCCACCGATCTCTATCTTGCAAACGTTCGTGCCGCAGCCGCGCGTGCGTCGGTTCCGATTGCGATGCATCTGGACCACGGAAACAGCTTTGCGCTTGCCGTTGACGCCATGCGTGCGGGATATACGTCGGTGATGTTCGATGGCTCGCATGAAAGCTTTGAAGAAAATATCACACTCACGCGCGAGGTGGTTCGGGTTGCCGACGCGATGGGCATCCCCGTGGAGGGCGAGCTCGGAACGGTTGGCGGTAAGGAGGACGACCTGGAGGCGTCGGGTGGCTGCACGCTCCCCGAGGAGGCTGCCGAATTTGCGGCACGTACGGGCATTTCCTCGCTTGCGGTTGCCATTGGAACGGCACACGGCGTGTATCTGAAGACTCCAAAGCTTGACCTTACCCGTCTTGCCGAGATCCGCCGTGCGGTGGAAGTACCGCTCGTTTTGCACGGCGCGTCTGGCCTCTCCGACGAGAGCATCCGCGCTTGCATCGAGAGGGGCATCTGCAAGGTCAACTTTGCAACCGAGCTGCGTCAGGCTTATACCGAGGGTGTGCGAGAGGTGCTCGCCGACGGCTCGGTGTTCGATCCCAAGGCGTATGGCAAGGCAGGGCGTGCCCGCGTTGAGGCGATTGTGAAGAACCGCATCGCAGTTTGCGGCTGTGCGGGCAAGGCATAAAAACGGTTGGAAAGGAGAAGGAAGCATGAAAGCAGCAGTTTTACACGGAAATGAGGACCTCCGCTACGAGGACCATCCAACACCCGAGGCTCTGCCCGGAACGGTGCGCGTTCGCGTGCGTGCAACGGGTATTTGCGGAAGCGATATTCCGCGCGTTTTGCGAAACGGTGCACATTTTTATCCCATCGTGCTCGGACATGAGTTTTCGGGCGTGATCGACGCGGTTGGCGAGGGCGTGACCGATCTCGCGGTTGGCGACACGGTTTCAGGCGCTCCGCTCGTCCCCTGCATGCAGTGCGAGGACTGTCAGCTCGGCAACTATTCGCTCTGCCGCCATTATAGCTTCATTGGCTCACGTGAGCAGGGCTCGTTTGCCGATTACGTGGTGATTCCTGCACGCAATGCGGTGAAATACGATCCCACCATTCCCTTTGAGCAGGCAGCAATGTTCGAGCCCTCCACGGTGGCACTTCATGGCGTGAATCTGTCGGGTTATCGCGGCGGCGGAACGGTTGCGATCCTCGGCGGCGGCACGATCGGCATGTTCACCATGCAATGGGCAAAGATCTACGGCGCGAAAAAGACCGTGGTGTTTGATATCGTTCCCGAGCGCCTTGAGCTGGCACGCCGCCTGGGTGCGGATGCCGTGATCAACACGCGCGAGGAGGACGTTGCCGTCCGGGTGCGCGAGGAGACCGACGGGCGCGGCTTTGACTACGTGTTTGAGACCGCGGGCAACGTGGTCACGCTGAAAATGGCGTTTGAGGTGGCGGGCAACGGTGCGTCGGTTTGCTTCATCGGCACGCCTACCCAAAACGTGGAATTCACGCCCCGTGAGTGGGAAAATCTCAACCGTAAGGAGTTACATGTAACGGGCTCCTGGATGAGCTATTCCGCACCCTATCCGGGCAAGGAATGGAAGCTCACGGCGCATTATTTTGCAACGGGTCAGCTCAAATTCGATCCTGCTCTGATCGACCGCACCTTCGAGATGCGGAACGCCGCCGAGGCTTTTGCGCTCTACAAGACCCCCGGGGCTGTGAAGGGCAAGATCATGCTGGTCAACCGAGACTGACAAAAAGCGCGCAAAGAATGCTCGCAACCGACAAAAAGAGCTCCCGCGCTTGACAAAATCAACTGCGTATGGTAAAATAAACACAGAACGCCCCCGCGAGCGTCTCGCGGGGGCGGCTGTTATTTTGCGGATATACGGGAGGTGCGTTATGAATTTGCAGGAGCGTCGCGCGTTGGTCGAGTCCTATCTCGGTAAGACCGTTACGATCGGAATTGACCGTCCGATCGGCTACGTGCATCAGAAAAAGGACTGGGCGTTGGTTTATCCGATCAACTACGGATATATCCCGGGCGTGCTCGGTGGGGACGGCGAGGAGCTCGACGTCTATCTGCTCGGTGTGGATCATCCCGTGGAGCGCTACACGGCGCGCATCATCGGCATCGTGTTCCGCCGCAATGACGTGGAGGATAAGCTTGTGGCGGCACCCGAGGGCATGACCTTCAGCACCGAGGAGATCGCCCGCGCGGTGGCATTTCAGGAGCAGTATTACGATTCCTATATCGAGGTTTGAGAATCAAAAGGGGGTGTCGACCAAATGCGTTAGCATTTGAGCCCCCCCTTTTTTTGTTTCGGGTCGCTTCAGATCCAACGCACCGACTGTGCCACGGTCTGATCGTTGACCATGATGAAATTGCTTTGGAAATAGCCTGCCGAGATGCGCATGCCGCAAACCGTTGCGGTCATGGTGTGGGGCTTTGCAAGACCCTTGAAGGCGAATTCGGCATACACGTTGCCGTCCACCACCAGCTCCTCGGTGTTCTTGCCGTATTTGCGGTAAACGATGCTGTGTCCGCTCCATTGCGTCTCGACGTAGACCTTGACCTTTTCCTCATTGCCTGCCGCGCGCAGAATGGGGGAATCGTCGGGCGAGGGCTCGGTGGAGGGAACGGTGGAGGGAGTGGTCTCGACGGTAGCCGCCTCGGGATCGACCGAGGGCGTGATTGCTTCGGGGATCGGTGCCTCGGGTAGCTTCTTCAGGGCAAAGCCGCTGCGCACGCCAATGATGAGATAGTACATCACCCATGCGTGGAAGAGGATGTCAACCAGCGCGGACACGATCTCTCCCGAGGAGACGCTGATCACGAGCAGCAGAACGCAGTCCATTGCAAAGTAAACGAGCGCACCAACCATCCAGCCGATCTGCTTTTTGGAAAAGAGCCAGCAGAAGAAATAGGGAAGGATCAGGATCACGCTGACCGCAACGCAGAGCACGAGCAGCAGCACCTCCTGCGTTTGCGCCATGAGGAGCTTGCCAAAGGTGGTGACGAGAAGCGGAATCCACGCGGAGAACAGAAAATACATGTCTGCTCCAACCGCAGAGATGATAACGTTCACCAGAGAAAAACCGAGCACTGCAAGCAAATTGGCGCGAGCAACGTCATATTTGTTCTGCATCGACGCACGCGTGTTGATGGGCGGAGTGGGTTGTTTGTTCATGGTAAAACCTTCCCTTTCATAGCTGATTGATAATATTATAGCATAAAAATGACACAGTGTCAACTGTAAAATTAAAAAGGATCCGATGGCTGCGTTGTGTTCAACCGTCAAAACCGTCCTTGCGTGTTTTGAGCGAGTGGGGGAGGGGGGCGCCCGAGAAAACGTAGTCAACGTCCTGCATGCGGCAGAGCGTGTGCAGGTAGGTTTTGCCGATCTTGTCCTCGGTCATCAGCATCACGCGCAGACGTGAGCGCTCCAGAAAACGGCGGCGCAGATCGGTTTCCTCCTCGGAGGTGTCCGAAAAAATACCGTCCTCGGAGAGCCCCTTGCAGGAGAGAAAGCAGAGGTCCACGTTCACCTCGTCTGCCATCTGCTCTGCCTGACGTCCCGTGAAAACGAGCGAATTTTCGATCAGCCGTCCCCCCGTGCAGTAGGTTTTGATCGGAAGCTCGGAGAGAAGCTCTGCAACCTTGAGCCCGTTTGTGATCACAACCAGGTCCGAGAAGGGGCGCAGATGCTTCACCAGATGCTGTGCGGTTGAGGAGCCGTCGAGAAAAAGCACCTGTCCGTCTCGGATGAGTGACGCCGCCTCGCGGCAGATTTCATTCTTCTCGACCGAATTGAGCGATTCGCGCACAAGGAGCGGAACCTGGCGGTTTCCCTCGGTGGAGGGCATGGCACCGCCAAAGGTGCGCTTGACGGCGCCCAAACGCTCCAGCTCGCCCAGATCACGCCTTACCGTTGCCTCGGATGCATAGAGCAGCTGCGTCAGACGCTTGACGCTCACCGCGCCCTCTGCCTCCAAAAGCTCCAAAATTTTGCTTTGTCGATCCTTTCTCGGCATTCTCATGTCCTCCTTTTGATTGAAACGCTCAAAAAATGCTTGATTTATGATCGTATTATAGCATTTTTTTGATTGTTTGTCAAGGTTTTGAACACCACTTGCACCGTTATTTGATTTCGTATATAATGAAGGGGATCAAATCGGTGCCACGATGCGCCGAGACAGGAAAGAGAGAAACAAGATGAAGCTTTGCATCGACAAAAACGCCATCCTGCGCCTCGAGCCCACCGAGGCACCGCAGCCCACCGACACCGAGGTCACTCTGCGCGTCAAGGCGTGCGGCATCTGCGGAAGCGATATTCCGCGCGTGTTTATGAATAAGTCCTATTTCTACCCGATCGTGCTCGGTCACGAATTCGCGGGCGTTGTGGAGAACAGCAAGAAGCCTGAACTGATCGGCAAGCGTGCCTGCGTGTTCCCGATCCTGCCTTGCGGCAAATGCGAGTTTTGTGCCAGGGAGCAATGGGCAAACTGCGTGCAGTATGATTATTACGGCTCGCGTCGCGACGGCGGTATGCAGGACCACCTGCTCGTCAAGGAGGAAAATCTCATTTTCCTGCCCGACTCGGTGAGCGATGCGGCAGGCTCCATGATCGAGCCTGCGGCGGTGTGTCTGCACGCCGTGAAAAAGCTCCACATTACCTCCGAAACGGTGGTGACGGTCTACGGTGCAGGCACAATCGGTCTGCTCTCGGCAATGTGGGCAAGAGCCTTTGGAGCGAAAAAGGTGTACGTCTCCGACGTTGACGCCGCACGCCTTGATTTTGCACGCACGCTCGGCTTTGAGGCGTCGGGCGAGGAAACCCCCGATGCCGTGATCGAGGCAAGCGGTGCGCCTGCGGCACTCAACGCAGCGCTCGAGCGCATCCGCGCCTTTGGCGAGCTCGTGCTGGTTGGAAACGCAGAGCGAGACGTCACGCTCGGACAGGCAAATTACAGCAAGCTCCTGCGCAAGCAGCTCACGGTCTGCGGCAGCTGGAATGCCGACCGCGCAAGCCATGCCGACGATTGGAAGGACAGCATTGCCGCAATCGCCGAGGGCAAGATCGACCCCGAGCAGCTCATCACGCACCGCTTCCCGCTCTCCGAGGCAACGAAGGCGTTTGAGCTGATCGGCGAGCGCAAGACCTTCTACAACAAGATCACGCTCGTCACCGAATAAGAAAGAGAATGAGAGAGAAAGGATAACGTCTGCCATGCAAAACAAGATTGCCCCCTCGATGATGTGCTGCGATTTCCTTAACATGGGCGCGCAGCTCAAGATTTTTGAAAAGACCAACATCGAGCTTTTGCACCTCGATATCATGGACGGTCATTTCGTTCCCAATTATGCGCTCGGCACCGACCTGATCCGTCAGCTCAGTGCCGCAACCTCGATCCCGCTTGACCTGCACTTCATGGTCGAGCGCCCCGAGCAGCTCATCGACGCCTTCCCGATCCGAGAGGGCGATTGGGTGAGCATCCACGCCGAGAGCACCTACCATCTGCAGCGTGTTCTGGCAGGCATCCGCGCAAAGGGGGCACACCCCATCGTGGCGCTCAATCCCGCAACGCCGATCTGTATGATCGAGGACGTGCTCGACGATATCGACGGCGTTCTGATTATGTCGGTCAATCCCGGCTTTGCAGGGCAGAAGATGGTGCCGCACGCGCTTGAGAAGATCGCGGCAGTGCGCCGTATGCTTGACGGGAAGGGGCGCACGGACGTGGAGATCGAGGTGGACGGCAACGTTAGCCCCGAGAATGCCATCCGCATGAAGGAGGCGGGCGCAAATATCTTTGTGCTCGGCACCTCGAGCATTTTCATCGGAGATATGGAGCAGAATATCCACACCTTCCGTCAGCGCGTGTTCGGGTGAGCGGTTCCCATTTGAAGCGGACAGTTGATGCCTGCCCCTACGGGGCGTGGAGCGGGGGCTTGCTGCCAAAAACAAATCATATAGAAGCATAGGGCGGCGGGAGTGATCTCCCGCCCTACTTTTTTTCCCTTCCTTTGCAAAAACATGCTTTCCTATTTACTTTCGATAAAAATTGTGATATAATGCAACTGATAGATCAAGTTGAATTTGACAAGGAGGTGATTGGCGTGACCGAGGGCTGTGTTTGGAAAAAAGCTCAGACAGTAGAACTGAACGTTCCTGAAAGCATCTCGCCTGAATTTCATATCGGCTTCGACAAAAGAATTCCGATAGAGGTTGAACAGGAGCTTCGCGCCTTTGTAACTTGGGTAGAGAACAACTATCGTATTCCGATTCCCTTGTGGGTTGATTTTGAATATCATCATTATCTGATCAGTCGGAGAGGGAAACGCGTTGGATATTTGTTTTATTGGTCTGATTTTTCCTCTTACCCGACATTCACCAATGTAGATGATATTCCGCAGATACGCCTCCCGGTGCGAACAGAGCACAGTACGGTTGAGGAAATTCTTACCTCCTTCATTGAAGCAATAACAGATTATTACGCATGGCTCTGCAATGAAATATCCGAAGAATATACGCCTGATGAAAATGACGTAGAAGAAATCTTGCAGGCTTATCTTTCCTCTCGCAAATAGAAATTCGTTGGATAAATGCCAATTTTTAAAACCGACGATTGCAAGGGAGACGAAATTATGCTCGGAAATATGAAGAAAAAGTATCTATCAAGAATGGTATTTTTATGGTCATTTTGTGCCGTCCTATTCAGCGTACCACTGCTGATCTGTTCAATCAAATACGGGAAATGGCTTGTCGGAGTTTTGGGGACGTTGAGTGTTTTTGCCGTTGCAGCGATTCTCGTATTGATAAGCAAACTCCGGTTGACGAATTTGGAAAACTCGGTACATAGCCAAGAGAAACGCTATGCCGTAACGTTTTCCGATGAAGAAATCGAGCGATTATCAAACAATGGAACTGTGTATCTTTCAAAGAATTGGCTTATCAATCTTCCAAATTGGGCGCTTTTCAAGGAACATATCACGAAAATTACATATGAAAAGTTTGACAATCTAAAAACAGACGAAAAATATTGTTGCTTCATTCATACAGTAGACAACGTAAACTATACGGTTTGGGTTGCGAATTCAGAATCAGCTAAAAAATTAGATGCGTGGCTCTGGATGACTCCGGAGGGGTAGTCGGGATGAAGTAAAGTGCTCAAATGAGAAAAAGCATTCTCAATTTACTCATACGTACCTTTTCCTCGAGTCGTCCTGGGTCTAAAGCGCTTGCGCTTTTGCGTGCTGAAGGATCTTGATTTATTTTACTGAAGTTAGAAGATTCTTCGCGACTTCGTACGCTCAGAATGACCCACGGAGAGGATGAAAATGAGATATTGTGGCAGAATGAAAAAGACGCGTCCCAATAACACGTTCTCGCACAAATAAATGCCTTCCCATTTTCTTCTTGAAGTTTTTTGGGGAGGGGTGTGGGGAGGGTGTTTTTTTCAAAAAACACCCTCCCCACAAAAACATTTTTCTTTTAAAAGTTCTTTGGGGTGAAGGGGTGCAGGGGGAACTTTTTTCAAAAAGTTCCCCCTGCAATTCTTCATCTCATCTCATTTCTTAAACAACGGGCCGTAGGCGGCGCAGGCGCGGTAGTCTTGACCCTCGGGGTCGCTGCCAAAGGCATTCCATGCGGCGGGACGGAAGACGTCCTTTGCGGGCACGTTGTGCATGCAAACGGGAATGCGGAGCATCGAGGCGAGGGTGATCAGGTCGGCACCGATGTGACCGTAGCTGATCGCACCGTGGTTGGCGCCCCAGTGATTCATCACCTCGTAGGCATTTTCAAACGGCGAGCCCGAGATGCCGTTGCAGCGAGGCGCAAACCAGGTGCAGGGCCATGTGTAGTCGGTGCGCTTCCAAAGCGCGTCGGTCACATCTTCCGGCAGGTCGACCGTCCAGCCCTCGGCAATCTGGAGCACGGGACCGAGCCCCTTGACCAGGTTGAGGCGGATCATCGTGCAGGGAACCTCCGCCTTGGTTACAAAGCGCGAGGAGAAGCCGCCGCCGCGGAAATAGCCGTTGTCGGCAGGGCACCACTCCACGTTTTCCATGATCGCCTTCTGGTCGGTGTCGGTCACATTGTACCATTCCTTGATGGTGGGAGTGCCGCCCTCGTCGAGCGCACGGCAGTTGGCGTCCACGCATGCCGCGCCCGAGTTGATCAGATGGATAAATCCGCCCGCATCCTTCGCGTGTCCCTCAATTTCATAGCCTGTTACGCGCTTGACCGATGCCTCGGACCAATAGGTGCGCACGTCGGCGAAAATCTGCGGACGGTTGGTGAGCAGCTTCATGAGCAGCATGCCAAGCCCGTTGAGCGTGTCGTTTTCGGTGGCGAGCACGTAGGGCTCGCGCGTGCCGTTCCAGTCAAAGGAGGAGTTGAGGATCGCTTCGGCAAAATCGGCGTTGGGGTAGAAGTCGGTCCATTGACGCTGACCCTGAAATCCTGCGGCGATTGCGTTGTGTCCCGCTGCCTCTTCCTCGCAGCCTGCGGGGAGCTTGGCGTTTCCGTTCATCAGGTCCTCAATGATCACGGCAAGCAGAACGCAGAATTCAAAGTCGCGCTCCTTCTGCTCATCGCTCTTGCGGATGAAATCGGGGTTCTTGTCAAAGCCGATGCGGCAGTTTTCCTTTGCCCATGCAAGCGCACGCGCATATTCGTCGGGATCGTAGATTTTCTCGGTCATGCGGCGGATGATCTCCACCTCGTCAACCGATTCCACGCGCATGCCGAGGTAGTCCTCGATGAAGTCGACGTCGATCTGCGAGCCCGCAATGCCCATGCAAAGCGAGCCGATCTGCAGATAGGACCGACCGCGCATCGAAGCGGCTGCGATCGCGGCTCTGCCGAAGCGGAGCAGCTTTTCGGTCACGTCGACGGGAATTTCGGTGTCGTCGAGGTCTTGCACGTCGCGACCGTAGATGCCGAAGGCGGGCAGGCCCTTTTGCGCGTGTGCGGCAAGCACGGCGGCAAGATAGACCGCACCGGGGCGCTCGGTGCCGTTAAAGCCCCAAATGCCCTTGATCGTGTGCGGGTCCATGTCCATCGTTTCGGAGCCATAGCACCAGCAGGGCGTGACCGAGAGCGTGATCGAAACGCCCTCACGCTTGAATTTTTCGGCACCCGCCGCCGCTTCGGCAACGCGACCGATGGTGGTGTCGGCGATCACAACCTTCACGGGGGTACCGTCGGCGTAGCGCAGATTGTCCTCAAAAAGCTTGGCGGCACGGTGAGCCATGCCCATCGTTTGCTCCTCCAGCGACTCACGCACCCCAAGTCGACCACGTCTGCCGTCGATCGTGGGACGGATGCCGATCACGGGATGGGAGCCGATCAACTGATTTTTTCTCATGGGAATTCTCCTTTTCGTTTATTGAACCGAGGCGGCGAGCGCCTCTTTTATTTTTTTTGCAACCGCCGCACCCAGCAATGCCTTGCCGTCGGCGTTGTAGTGATAGCCGTCGGTCTTGTATTCGGGGTGACCGACCGGAAGGGAATAGGTGTCGAGAACCTCCATGCCAAATTCGTCGGCAATGCGGAGCACCTCACGGTTGGCATCCTCGCGCCGGCAGCGCGTCCATTCAATGCGTTCGTTTCTTGACATCGGGAGCGCCTTTCATTCGTTTGGCGGCAGAGTGCTATTCTTTTTGCTTCGTTCCGATCGACGCCGAGCGGTGGGTGCAAGCCCCGTGACACGCTTGAAGGCGATGCGAAAGGCGGATTCGCTCTGAAAGCCGCAGCGCTCGGCAACCTCCCCAACGCGCATGCCGCTCTGGAGCAGATCGGTGGCACGCTCCACGCGATACTGCGTGAGATACTGATGCGGTGAGATTGAAAGATTGCGCGAGAACAGCCGCACCAGATCGCGCTCGTTGATGCGGAGTGCCTCGGCAATTTCGGCATTGCGGATCGGCTCGTGGTAATGCTCCTCAATATAACCGATCGCCGCCTCGAGCTTTTTGTTTTGCGCGGTGGAGAGAAGTCCTTTTTTCTGCAAATGCATCAGAATTACGTAGAGCAGCTGCTCGCCCTCGGCAAAAATGGGATCACTCTTGTCGGGCACCGCATCGTCAAGGGCACCGGGATCGGGGCGCAGGAGCAGCTCTGCGGCACGTAGAAGCGTGCATAGATAGGGATCGTCTGCAAGCCGCACCTCCTGCATCTCGCGCGTGAGGAGTGGCGGAACAGCCTGAAAATCGAAATAAAGATGGTAGTAGCGACCGCTGGGCGGCATGGAAAGGTCCTGCGAAAAGCCGTTTGTGAGCAGGTAGACCGAGCCCTCGCGGAGCGGCTTGACGCCTCCGAGGTCGCGGTAGCACGCCTCGCCGCTGATTGGCAGATGGATGCGGTTGACGCGGTAGCTTGATTCCTTCCAACGCCGTGCGGGGACATCGGAGACCCCGAATTGCAGAAGCTTTGGCTTGATCCTCATGCGTTTTCGTCCTCAAACTCAATTACCGTCATCGCATGGATCAGAACCGACGGGACCTCAAAGCGGAGCACGCCGTTTTCCACGCAAAAATCGAGCGGTTCTCCCGTGGGGGCGACGTAGACGCGACGGGGGCGCTTTCCATCAAGCCGGAGCGCAACGGGAATGCGGTAGAGCGGCACGCAATCCTCGATTACCTCAATCTTGCGCTCGCCCTTAACCGTGCGCGGTGCGTAGAGCAGGTGCAGAATATAGCGATTCAGGGCGGTCTGCTCCATCAGAGTCGCCACCCCCTGCGTGGGGAGCGAGGTGCGGAGCGTTTTGCACTCTCCGAGACAACGGTCGATCACAGAGAGGAGCGCCTGCTTGACAAATTGCGAGCCGAACATTGCATAGTCGCGGAAAAGCTGGGAGGCAAAATAGGCGCCGTCGCGTCCGATTGAGATCGCAGTGCCGCGAACGTCCGCGCATGCGGGAGCGTGTCTGTGTGAGCAGAAATGCGCGGCAGTACGCTCAAAATAGGGATATTTGAGCGCGGCGAGCTGCTCGCCGTCGGTTGCTTGCACCTGTTCGGTGGGGGCGTAGATCACGTAGTCGGCAACGCCCGCGCTACCCATCGGTGCCGTGGGGGTAAAGAAGCAGGGGGAGATTTCGACGGGAGCCTCGTGACGAACGCCGAAATCAAATGCAAAGCCCGTTTGGTCGGCGCGGAGTCCCGAGCGTCCGCAGGCGAGCAGCTTGCCGCCGCCTGCAAGATAACTGCGGAGCTTGCTCTCAAGCGCGGCATCCACCTCAATGCGGTCGGGGAGGATAATCAGCTTGTAGGGAGTGAGGTCGCTCTCCCCGTCGAGAATATCAAAGAGATAGTGTCCCTCCGAGAGAATGCGAAGCGCACCCACGTCGGTGTATTTCGCGTCGGTATCGGTGGCGCATGCCTCGGGATGCTTTGCAAGATAGCCGTCATAGGAGAACAGACCGATATCCGAAACAGACCGCACGCCGTCGAGCCAGGGCTCACGCTCCTCGATGCGTGCGTAAGCCTCGCCGATAATGCGATAGGTCTCATCGTCCATTCTTCCGCGCGGATGGAGCTGATCGCCGATCGAGCATTTGCCGCCGTGGGCAACCGAGAGAGCGGTTTCCCAGATCAGCGCGTTGGGGTGCTTGTAGCCGCCGAATTCGCCCCATGAAAAGTGAAATTTACCTGTCATGCCGAGGTATTCGCCGCCCATCGCTTGAACGTAGCGTGCGATCATCGGGAGATTGTCGTAGCCCCAAGTCGAGGTCGGGAGCGACTCGATCTCGTTATGCGAGCTCATTGCCGCCAGATCGCGTCTGCCGCGCGGCGTTGCGCCCGCGTTGTGGAAGATCGGGAGCCCGGGCTTGACTGCATCAACCGTTTCACGGATGGCGCGAGTGTAATTGGCATAGGTCTCCTCACCGAATTTTTTTGCATTATCGCCCTCGTAAGGGTTGATCCCACGCGCCCGCATGTCGCGCACGCAGCTTTGACAATAGCAAACGCGCGGCGCGGTGATATCCATAAAAATACCGTCGGCGTCATAATTCTCGCAAACCTCGCGCACCTGATCGCACAGAGCCTTCAGGTAGGGCGTGTTGAAGCAGAGCAGATGGTAGCCGGGGACCTCAAAATTGGGGCGCGGGAAGGTGGATTCGTCGCGGTTGCGGAAAAGATGCCCGGGGTTCTCTCGCGCATATTTCTCGTCAAAGCCTGCCGAGATATAAACGGGGGTCTTGACGCCGATCTCGTGTGCCGCCTCGATCTGTGCGGCAAGGAGGTCGCATTTGAGGTCGGGGTGGGGGAGATTGGCACGGGTGGGGTGATAGCTCCAGCCGTGGTGGCATTTGGAAAAGACCGTGATCGAATCCACGTGTCCCTTTTTTAATGCCTGTTGGAACTGTGCCTTGTCAAAATCAGCCCCGATCTCGGGGATGTGCTCGCTGGTGTGAAAATCGAGATGTACCTGACGGAATTTCATAGTCTGCTCCTTTCGCTTTGAGGTAATTCTGTTTCTGTGTCTATTATATCATAAATAAAAAGACAATTCTATACAAAAACAAGACAAAAAACGTAAAAAAACAGACGAATTGACGCATGGCGGGATAGCGTTGAAAAGCATGTTGCCGAGAAAGGGGCGAAAGACGAAAAAGGGGGAGCCCCTGCGCACACCGACGCGGGAGCTCTCCCGATTTGTATTCACTTGATTGTGTCAAAGCAGCTCCATCTGCTCGCCGTCGAGCACGGCACCGATCAGCTCCTCGCCGCGATAGGTCAGCTTGAGGGAAAAGAAGGGGCGGTTGGAGTCGAGCAGCTCCAAAAAGATGCGGTCACCCTGCCACATGGTCAGGTCATAAAGCCGCCGCTTGTCGATCCACTCGAGGTCGCCCTCGTTGCAGTCCTCCTTCACTTCTCCGGTCCAATCCGAGCAGGTGAACAGATGCATATATTCGCAGGGCCATTCGTCGGAAACGAAGGTGACGATGCCGCGATAGCGGAATGCTGTCACGGTGAGCCCCGTTTCCTCCCAGACCTCGCGGCGCATGCAATCCTCGGGGCTTTCGCCCATCTCGAAATGTCCGCCCACGCCCATCCATTTGTCGCGGTTGGCGTCATGCTCCTTTTTGGTGCGATGAATCATCAGATATTGCCCGTTGCGCTCGGGATAGCAAAGCGTTGTCATTTTCATGGCGTTGGAGTGTCCTTTCTTTTTTTGCATCCAAATGGGATAAAAAGCGTGCCGCCCCAAGCGCTTTGAGACGGCACGCTTGCAAGGCGTGATTGCTTCAGTTCAGGGGTGCGTTGCGGATAAAGAGCACGCCGAGCGTGTTTCTGCCGCAATGCGAGGAGATCGTGCAGCCCGCACGGGTGAGATGTACCTCCTTGAAGGGAGCCAGCTCCTTGACCGTGTTGATGCATGCCTCGTAGATTTCGGGGGCGCATCCCGCATGGGTGATAAACACGTGCGAGGGGTCGATATCCGAGGCGTCACCAATCTGCTCTGCAACGTATTTTTGCAGCACTGTGGCAAAATTACCGCGATATTTCTTGGCAACACCCATTTTTCCGTTACGCACCACGATGCAGGGCTTGAGCTTGAGCAGGTTTGCGCCGAACGCCGCAACCGCCGAGCATCTGCCGCCCTTGTGGAGAAATTCGAGACTGTCGATCACGAAGGACGCGTCCACGCAGGCAGCCGCCTCCTCGCAAGCCGCAACGATCTCCTCCGCACGCTTGCCCGCAGCTGCCATTTCGGCAGCCTTAATCACCAAAAGACCGCCACCCGTGGAGAGGTTTTGGGTGTCAACCACAAACACGCGGTCGAAATCCTGTGCCGCCAGGCGCACGTTCTGGAAGGTGGAGGACATTTGCGAGCTGATCGAGAAGAAGATCACGCTGCTGCCGTCGGCAACCAGACTCTCAAAAAATGCCGATGCCGCCGCGAGATTGATCGCGGAGGTTTTGGGGAGCTCACCGTTCTTTTCGTAGTACTCGTAGATATAATCGGGATCAATGTCAACGCCGTCTGTGTATTGCGTTCCGCCGAGTGCCACGCCGAGCGGCAGAATCTGCACGTTGTAGCGCGCGATCAGCTCGGGGCCAAGGTCGGTGGTGCTGTCGCTCGCAATGATGATTTTTTCGTTCATGGGGGTTCTCCTTATGGAAAAGAATAGAGAATTTACTTTGTCATTCTATCACACAAATATGAACTGATATTGAATTTTTACACCAATCGCTCAAAAATATTTTTCGCAAGCATCGGGAATGCGGTCAAAATTCGTTCTGCGCTGTGCCACAAGCCAGTCGATCAGCTCGGTTTCGCGGTAGGCGTAATTGATGCCGTCATTGTGACCAAAGCCCTCGAGCATCACGAGGCGCGCGTTGCCGCCGCTCTCGTTTACCGCATCCACCATCAAACGGGAGTAGATCGGAGGCACGGCGGTGTCCTCGGCGCCGTGATAAGCGAGAACGGGGGTGTTGACGAGCCGCAGTGCACGCCAGGACATGTTGCCGCCCGCAATGGGAGCAATGCCAGCGAAAAAGGAGGGATAGGTCACTCCCATCATCCAGGTGCCAAAGCCACCCATGCTCGAGCCCGTGATCGAAATGCGATCGGCGCGGATGCCGTATTCCGCAACCACGTCGTCGATCACAGCCTTCACGAGCGTTACCACGTTGTCCCAAACCGCCCAGGCAGGGCATTGCGGAAAGAGCACCACGGCAGGGATCTCGCGGCCGTCGGCGATCAGCTTGGGGATGGCGTGGCGGTAGAGGTGCGGAAAGTTCTCGCCTCGCTCGCCCGCGCCGTGCAGATAGACGATCAGGGGGAGGTCCTCATATTGATCGGGATAGGCAACTCCGTAGTTAATTCCGTGTCTGTTTTCGTTGTGAGGATAGATTTTAACGTTCATCATAGCGCTTTTTACCTTTCAGAACCGCCGCTTCCAAGCTCGTGTCGGAGCGACTCATTTTTTCATTTCCATGTAGGGGAGCACCTCAAAGCCGCATTTGCGGTAGACCGCAACGGCACGCTCGTTCTCCTCCTCAACCTCGAGGCGGAGCAGGGCATTGGGATATTTTTTCTCAACGTATGCGAGAAATCTGCTCCCGATGCCGCATCCGCGCGCGTTCTCCTTGAGGTAGAGGTCCTCGATCCAGATGCAGGGTTTGCCGAATTCGGTGGAAAAGCTTTTCGCCAGCATGCCGTAGCCGAGGATCCCATTCGAGTCCTCAAAAACGTAGCCCTCAAGATAGGGGCTCTCTCCGATGCATTGCTCCACGTCGGCATCAAAAATTTCCTCCGAGCCGTTGCTCCAAACTGCGGGGGAGGTGTAAAAGCCCCGCATCATGTCGATCACCTGCTCCTTGTCCCGACGCTCCATCGGGCGGATCACACAATTCATGCCGACCGTTCCTCCTGTTTGCAAATTGGATTTGGGCGGTTAAAAGATACCGCCGTTATATTTTTTCATCGCGTAGAAGCTGATCGCCATACCGATTACGATAAAAGCGATCAATTGCGCTGTGCCGATGACAACAAGTGCCTCAACCTGCGTTTTCTCGTAAATAAGGGACAGAACGCCAAACACGATCGTTGCAAGACCGATCAGAAGCGTACCCAACCCAACAAGGCGACCAAACGGCTTTCTGTTTTCTTCGGTTACGCGGTGTCTGTGATAGGAATGAAGCGAGGAAATATTCCCCGTCATATTGATCACGGCGAGAACCGAAATCAGGATACCCAAGCCCAGCAAGGTGAAAAACGTTACCATACGCAACCTCCTGCATTTTTATTTTGTCTGACAGTATTATATCACAATTTGCGCCAAATGTAAATAGGGAAGCATGCTTTTACAAAGGAAGGCGATTTTGCAAGGGGAGAGCGCCAAAACGAGTAGGGCGGGGGTTACTCCCGCTGCTGGAAGCGGAATGTGATCCTTGGACGGTCTATGCGTAAGGTTCGATCAAATCTCGCGTCAGCCGTTATTCTTCCCCGGGTCATTCTGAGCGTACGAAGTCGCGAAGAATCTTGAAACCTCAATAAAAAGATCAAGATCCTTCGCACGCAAAAGCGCAAGCGATTTAGCATCAGGATTTTGAACCCTTTGTAGGGACCGGCGTCCTCGACGGTCCAAAACACAAAAAGCCCTGCCGAAGCAGAGCTTTTTGTATATGAGATAAGAACTCATCTCTTGGAGTTTTGGCAACACCGTTTGATATCGTGAATATCGTGGAAATACGTGTGATATCGTGCATTTATTGTGTGTTTTCGTGCGATATCGTGAATATCGTGAGTATCGCCCTATAAAGTGTTGCACCAAATTTGCACCGAGATCACACCAACATTCAACGCTGTTCTGTTTGACCTATTGGAATTTGATTTATCGTTTCTTGTAAATCACAAGCTCTGGATTCTCTCCGTTTTCCTCGTAAGTACAGACGAGAAGGAAGTCCATGTTTGCTGCTATACCAAAGCATCTGCCGCCAAATTCGCTTTCGAGCTGACTACCGAGGTAGGTCTGCTTATCGTCAAGGAATTTCACTTTTTCTCCGTTAGGCAGAGTGTATTCCATATTGATAAATTCACCCGAAAGCACGTTCAGATGCTCTACCTTGGGCAACCCTTCGATATGTAAAAGCGTGTTAAATTCGTGAATCAACTGTGCCTTAAATTCTTCGAGCTTTTCTTTTCCACCGATTTCAACATATCGCTTCCAGATATCAAGGGTGTACTCACCGTCGGCATAGCACCATTTGCAGTATTCCTCATTAAAATTGCCATCGGTTTCACGGCTCGTGGTGCAATCTTCAAGCGGCATACCGCAACATTGGCATACTAACTCTCTTGGAGAGCCGAGAAGCGTGTTGATCGACACGTCAAACAATTTGGATAGGAGCTTGAGCGTATCTATATTCGGTATCGTTTCGCCTGTTTCCCAGCGAGACACCGCCTGTCTTGTCACAAATATCTTTTCGGCAAGTTCCTCTTGGGAAAGACCTTTTTTTGCTCTTAATTCGTAGATTATATCTTTTGTTTCCATAAAATCACCACCTGCATTTTTGTGGTTATATTATATCACAAGCCGTCGGAGTTGACAAGCAACTGTCTGTTGCTGTCTGCTCGACAAATTGGAATTTGTTTAACTGTTTTCTAAAACCCATTTCTTTGACCAAGCAAACAATGCTTCGGACATTGAATTGAAATCTATCGGTGCCCCATTTTTTAAACTCAAAAAGATTTCCACGATGGCTCGTTCATCGTAAGATACAACTTGGAGCAATTCTTTTTGATGCTTGACATATTTTCCCGTCTGCTTAAAGACAATCGCCTGCACAACGAAAGAAGCGGATTTATAAAGCCCTCGCAAAATATCCTCGCTTTTCTCGTGTAACATATTATGAACACAACCGTGATAGATGTTACAAGCACCGATTTTAATTGCTCTGTTGACAGCAGATTCATCAATCACCGCAAGCAATTCATCAAGACTACCTTGTATAGGGGTTGTGTCATAACAGAACTGAAAGAGGTCGGCTGGCTCCCAATTCAGAATTTCTTTTTTGCCCGACAGGAATCCGCAAATCAGTTCTCTGTGGGGGAGACGATCCAACGCTGCCCCATAGGCTTGAATATCCGAGGCAGAGAGCTCATCCAATATTACAACCACGTCGATATCGCTCGTTTCCGTTGCCTCGCCGCGTGCATAGCTTCCTTGCAAACCCACAAACCATACGCGGTTGTCAAA
The DNA here is from genome assembly GCA_905201895.1 of uncultured Eubacteriales bacterium. Classification (GTDB taxonomy): domain Bacteria; phylum Bacillota; class Clostridia; order Oscillospirales; family CAG-272; genus UMGS1865. Next base: position 28,174 of record CAJKPX010000026.1, read on the forward strand.
CGTTTTATTTACCTCTTGCAAAAAATGACTCATCCAAGCGGTCATATCTATCATCCCGATCACCTCAAAAAATGAAATTGGTGCGTCTGCTTTACAGCCTCAGCACCGCAAAGATTTCGTTGCCGTTCGTCTCACCGTTTTCTACAAATCCAAAAGATGCTCAACTCAACAAATTGGAATTTGTCAGTATTACAACTGCTTAATCTCATTGGCAATCACAGCCACATCCTTTGCGTTTGTATCAATTATAATGGTATCCAATGTTTGATACATCGGTATTCTTGCTATGCTTCTCTCAATTACATCTTCAGAGCGAACACCTCTTTCTACATCCATTGATAATCTTTCGCACAGAGTCTTTTCATCCGCTACAAGTGAGACGCATTTCACCTCACAGTTCTGTGTATCCAGCTTCTCAAGTATGGAATCGATAATTCTCTGCTCGTGCATCACCCAACAAAAAATAATATTCTCGTATGCAGAACATTTCAGAAAATTATTGAGTAAGTAACAAATATTATTCGTCACCATTGCTTTTGTTTCATCGGTTACTTGGAACGGATTTGCATCCCAACACCAATCTCCGTCAAGAAATACACTATTCGGTAAATCCTGTTTGAGCTGTTGGCACACAGTTGTTTTTCCAACTCCCATAGTGCCACCAATCATATATAAAGTTTTCATCATTCACACCTACAAATTCAAGTTTATCTATTAGTTAGATTATACCATAAAAACGGCAAAAAGTAAATAGGACGGCGGAGCTTTTACAAATTGAACCGCCCTTGTCCGTAGGGGCGACCATCGGTCGCCCGCGGGCGTTCAATGAACGCCCCTACATAACAAAAAGCTCTGCCGTAGCAGAGCTTTTTGTATATGAGATAAGAACTTATCTCTTGGAGTTTTAGCAATACCGTTTGATATCGTGAATATCGTGTAATATC
>CAJKPX010000027.1 GCA_905201895.1 uncultured Eubacteriales bacterium
GGGCGTTCATTGAACGCCCGCGGGCGTTCAATGAACGCCCCTACGGAAGTTCAAAAAACCTTATAAATCAAGGATTACTTAAGTGCCTCTTCCTTCGATAGCAACTGCGCAAGCAACGGTCATACGGAGCAACTCTGTTGCTCCTGCCATGAGGGTTGTTACCTGCGCCGATATTCCCTTGGTGTCATTCCTGTGATAGCTTTGAATTTTCTGCTGAAGTAATTTATATCGGAAAAGCCCACAAGACTTGCTATCTCCCCGATGCTCATATCTTCTCTTTCAAGAAGGGATTTTGCGCGTGATATCTTCATTTCATTAAGGTATTCGGTCACGGTCTTGTTGACCCGCTTTTTAAACAGATGTGAAAAATAAGATGGACTCATATAGCATTGCTTTGCAAGTATATTTACGTTCAGCTCCTCATCAAAATGTCGGTCGATGTATTCTATTATAGAGTTAAAGGTATATAGCTTTTTAAAATTACTTATGTAATCTTCTTTGCTTAAAACAGATCTTATATGAGATCTTCCAAGCAAATCAAAAAATTCGTACATCATTTTTTTGACAGCTATCAAGCTTTCAAAGCCATCTTTTTGAATTTCACATATGACCTTTTTGATCAAGTCTGCACATCTGTCATCAGAAATAATATTCTGAAAAACAACGTACTCCTCACCTATCAGATTATGAAAGAACTCCGTGTTTACGTGGATACAATAATAAACGTTTTGTGTTCCGCGCAAGCAGCCCGTGTGAAGCTCTTTTCCGTTAACAAAAACCATATCCCCTGCCTTTACGGTATATTCCTTTAAATCGCAAGAGACCACCCCTTCCCCCTCGGTGAAATACAGTATCTCTATTTCCTCGTGCCAATGAATATGATCGACAGAGCGATAATCTACAAATTTGCGAACACGTATAGGGTGCGTAAATATCGGCAAGGATTCATATGACGTGTGCATTTTTTCCTCCTTTTGCTAAACAATAGCAGTTTTGTGCTATTATTTATGTCGTATATATGATATAATAAAACTCGTAAAAAGTCAATAATAACAAGGAGATTTATTATGGAAAAGCAAATTAAGGTTGTATTATTGGGTGCAGGAAACAGAGCAGATATATACGCATCTGTATCATTGACCTACCCCGAAAAGCTAAAGGTTGTGGGTATTGTTGATCCCGACCCCGTAAGACGTGAGTTAATGAGAAATAAATATAACGTTTCGACTGATAATTGCTTTGAAGACGTTTCCGAATTTGTAAAGAGAGAGAAGTTTGCCGATGCCGTCATAAACGGAACAATGGACCATTTACACGTGCAGACGTCAATACCTGTTCTCGAGATGGGCTATGATCTCCTGCTGGAGAAGCCATTTGCCGTAAATGAAGACGAGATAAATGCGCTTTGCGAGATTGCCGAGAAGCACGGCAATAAAGTAGTGATAGGTCATGTGTTAAGATATACCGACTTCTACCGTTCAATTAAAGAACAACTCATTTCGGGGGAAATAGGAAAGATCATTTCCATTGAGACTTGCGAGCACGTAAATTATCATCATATGGCGGTATCCTATGTTCGAGGAAAATGGCGTTCGGAAAAGATCTGCTTTGCTCCCATGCTGTTGGCAAAATCATGTCACGACATGGATATTCTGCTTTGGATGATGAATGAAGCAGAGCCTGTTGCTGTTGCAAGCTTTGGATCGGATTTTCAATTTGGTACAGAAAGAAAGCCCGAGGGTGCGGGAGATCGCTGTATGGTTGATTGCCCCTACGTTGACGAATGTATTTTTTCTGCAAAGGCGAACTATCTTGCCGCCCCAAGATGGAAGCAATACGTTTGGAAAGGTCTTGAGGGGGAATCGGAGTTGACCGATGAAATAAAGGAAAAATCATTAAAAACTGACAATCCCTACGGCACGTGCGTATGGAACTTCGAACGCGACGGAAACGTGGATCATCAAACTGTTATTATTAATTTTTCTAATGGCGCAACGGGTTCTTTCAATATGATAGGTGGCAGTGCTAAATCGGAAAGAAATATTCATATCGTGGGTACTATGGGAGAGATAAAAGGAACCTTTGAGGACTCAAAGTATATAGTAAGAAAAATGGCTCCCAGCACAGTATCCGGCTACACAGAGGTCGTATACGACCTCAAGGCAACAGGAGATATGATCGGAGCCAAAGGCGGTCACGGCGGCGGAGATAAGAAGCTATCTTTGGATTTTATCGATTATCTGAATGGCAACGAGCCTTCGATCTCATGTGCTACCCTTGAAGACTCTGTAATCAGTCACAGAACAGTTTTGAAGGCTGAGGAGGCAAGAAAATCAGGCAATGTTGTTTTCCTGAATAAATAATTTAATTATAGAAAGCCACATCTAAACAAAGTTGGACACATCACGAACGAAAAAACGTTTATGATGTGTCCAACTTTTTTATTGAATTTTGTAGGGGCGATTCATGAATCGCCCGCGGGTCATTCGTGAATCGACCCTACGAAGCCTTAAAAATCAAAGATAATTTAAGAGCCCGGCTGCAACTATGTGCGATAGCATACGTAAATAAGAAATTCAATACTCTGAATACTTGCTGCAGCCTTCCCTAAAAGTGAGCCTTTTAGTATTTTGTTGCGCAGGCATACTTATTTGATTGAATCTCTCTGTATTCGGTGGCACAAACGCCCTCTCTTTTTTTAAACAGTCGGCAAAAATAGGTATAGTTACCAATTCCCACCGCTTCGGCGATTTCGTACACCGTTGCTTTGGTTTCGCACAACAGTTTTTTTGCTTTTTTAAATCGAAGCTCGGTAATATATTCGGTGACCGTCATATCGAAATGTTCTCTGAAAAGCGAATAGAGCGTGTTTTTTGAGATTAAAAATTTTTTACAGATCATATTTATCCGCAAAGGCTCCGAAAGGTGATTCTCTATGTACGTCGTAATCTCGTTGATTCGATCGTCAAATTCAATAAAGATCGCATTTTCAAAAAGCACGTTCGGCAGAAGCGAGCGGAGACTTTGAACCTGCTCCCGGGTAAATTCGGGGATTTCCCGATAAATCACATCCGTATGCTCGCCATTACCCGCAAGTCGGATCCTTCCCATTAATATGATTCCTGCAAAGATTCCGTCTTTCATTATCGGCATTGCCGCATCATATAATCCCGCGTGGCAGATGTGCCCCTCGAACCGTTTGGTTTCAAAGCACCTGTCAAGTATGATAGCGTCCGAGCAAGAGCATTGTGCTTTCTTTTTGGGATCTGATTGCAGATCCTTGCAAAAATTATCTTCTTTTCCGCAAAGGCACAAGCGATTTCTCTTTGTGTCAAGAAAAGACATACTGATTCCCGTCAATGCGCTGAGATCGCTGAGTATTTTTTTGGTTTTTTCAATGTCATACCGTATGTTCATAAAGCACCTCTTTGTTTTATTATACCACAAAAAGGAAGAAAGTGCAATATTATAATACGATTATTTATTGCATATTTTCTTTCAATGATGTATAATCATTTTGGCGGATAACAGCAGCGCAGATGTGTGCGTCAGAAAGGAAATTAACCGTATGTATAAAATTTCAGTACCAATTAAGAATGACTCTGTTACCGAAAAGAACAAACATATCTATCTTAGGCAGTTGAAAGAGTCCGGGGTAGGTCGTGTTTTCTTTACGTTGTCAAATTTTTTCAAAACTGAAAAAGAAGAACGAGATACACTATCTTCATTAAGCGAAAAAATAAAATTTTTTGAGGAAAATGGAATAGAGGCGTGCGTGTGGATGGGAACAACGCTCGGTCACGGAGGATCTTTGCCCGGAGCAGACTATAAAAATTCATTTCCCGAATATACCAGACGAGTGAATTTCAAGGGCGAAGCCTTGAACGACACGAGATGCCCGCTTCATTCCGAAGTTCGCCACAGAATTGCAGACCAGATAGCGGCACTTGCTAAGACAGGCACAAAAACGATATTGCTTGATGATGATTTTCGTATGTCCATGGGTAACAGAAATGATTCTCATTGCTGTGCTTGCGACCTGCACATACAAAGGATCAATGAGATTACCGGAGAATGCCATACTGCAGAAGAACTTTATAGCTTGGTGTTCCGCTCGCCTGCTAATAAATACCGAAAAGCCTGGCTTGACTCACAGGGAGAGGGTCTGCGAATGTTGGCGAGAGATATTCGTGCGGCAGTAGATTCGGTTGATCCCTCGGTACGTGTGGCGCTTTGCTCAACAACAGCTATTTGGGAAGAAGACGGTTGCGATGCGCTTGAGCTGTCAAAAATATTGGCAGGAAAGAAAAATCGTCCGTTGGTGCGTATGTTTTCTGCGCCGTATCAGATATACTATTCAAACAGAAATCTTTCAACAATACTCGATGCGTCCCGCATGGCGGCATCGTTTGCGCAAGGATGTGACGTTGAGCTGATGTCAGAGGGAGACGTCTTTCCGCGTCCTCGCTATCACGTTCCCGCATCTTACTTGGAAATTTATGATGCGGTAATGAGGGTAGATGGCGGCTTTGACGGAATTTTCAAATACATGGTAGATTATATTTCATCTGCAGAATACGAGACGGGATATTTTGAGCATCATAAGGCTAACCTTAAGCTTATGAACGATTTGGAAGAAATGTTCCGCGATAAGCGATGCTGCGGCGTGAAAATGTGTATGAAGCCTCACGTAACAGAAACTGCTGACTTCTCCTTGTCAGATACCTCCTATTGCTATCCTTGCGTTATGACAAAATTTGCAACGCTTGGCAGCGCGATTCCAACTACGTTTACGGGAGATGGAATATGCAACGTCATTTTGGGAGAATATGCACGCCAAATGGCAGATAGCGAGATAGGCTCAAGCTTGGTTTTGGATGCTCTGTCGGCTATTATTTTGAAAGAGCGCGGAATTGACGTCGGAATTGAAAAAATCGCAGATTTCCAAAACGTTGCCGCAAGCAGAATCTTAAATCAAGATGACAGCGAGATAGCTTACGTTGCCCGCAATCAAATTCGCCTGCTTAATTGCAAGATTTGCGAAAAGGCAAACGCCGTTGAGTTTTGTCTGATCAACGGCGAAAAGCGTGCCTTGGCATATACTTACGAAAACGAGAACGGTCAACGCTTTCTCGTGTATCTTTACGATGCGGTTGCCAGCCGTAACGCCGAGTTGCCGGTTTCGTATCTGCACGAGGATATTTTGCTTGATAAGCTTGAGTGGATAACAAGAGGGGAAAAGCTCCCGGCAGTATCCTCTCATAATCCTTGGCTGTATATTATGGCAAAGCGCGGCGAGGTAAGCTTGGCGGTGGCGCTGTTTAATTGCTATCAGGATAAGGTTTTAAATCCCATAATAAAGCTTGAGCGTGAATATAAGCACGTCCGTTTTATTAACACGGCAGGTGAGCTGCTTGGAGATACGGTAAAGCTATCTTCGCCTTTGCCGGCTTTTGATTTTGCTGCTTTTGAAGTTTATGATTGATTGGATTGGGCAGGAGTGATCCTGCCCTCTAGAAAGCAAAAAATATCGGACACATCACGAACGAAAAAACGTTTATGATGTGTCCAACTTTTTTATTTGGTTAACCCGTAGGGGCGAACTTTGTTCGCCCGCGGGCGCTCGCAGAACGCCCCTACGGAAGTTCAAAAAACCTTATAAATTAAGGATTATTTCAGTGCCTCTTCGATAGCAACTGCAACCGCAACATGTCATAAGGAATGACGGTCGCGCGTGGTTGCTATAGTCAAGTGCAATTTCTTACTTCAATGCTTCCTCGATTGCTACGGCCACGGCTACCGTCATTCCAACCATGGGGTTGTTACCTGCGCCGATGAGACCCATCATCTCTACGTGAGCGGGAACCGAGGACGATCCTGCGAACTGAGCGTCGGAGTGCATACGTCCCATGGTGTCGGTCATACCGTAGGAGGAAGGACCAGCAGCCATGTTATCGGGGTGGAGGGTACGGCCCGTACCGCCGCCCGATGCTACCGAGAAGTAGCTTACGCCGTTCTCAACACACCACTTCTTGTAGGTGCCTGCAACGGGGTGCTGGAAGCGGGTGGGGTTGGTGGAGTTACCGGTGATCGAAACACCAACGTTCTCAAGCTTCATGATTGCAACGCCCTCGGGCACATTGTCCGAGCCATAGCAGTTGACCTTTGCGCGAGGACCGTCGGAGAATGCCTTCTTCTCGAGAACGGTTACGGTCTCGGTGTAAGGATCAAATGCGGTCTTAACGTAGGTGAAGCCGTTGATGCGCGAAATGATGTAAGCTGCGTCCTTGCCCAGACCGTTCAGAATAACGCGGAGGGGCTTTACGCGAACCTTGTTTGCGTTGAGCGCGATCTTGATCGCACCCTCTGCTGCTGCGAAGGACTCATGTCCTGCCAGGAAGCAGAAGCACTCGGTCTCCTCGGAGAGGAGCATCTTGCCCAGATTACCGTGACCCAGACCAACCTGGCGGTTCTCAGCAACCGAGCCGGGAATGCAGAATGCCTGCAGACCGATACCAATGTTTGCGGCAGCGGTAGCAGCGCTCTTGTCGCCGGTTCTTGCTGCCTCCTTCAGTGCGATTGCAGCACCGACGGTGTATGCCCACTTTGCATTCTCAAAGCAGATGGGCTGGGTCTCCTCAACGATCTTGTAAGGATCAATGCCTGCCTTGTCGCAGATCTCCTTGCACTCGTCGATCGAGGTAATGCCAAATTTCTTGAGCGCCTCGAGGATCTTCGCCTCGCGTCTCTCGTAACCTTCAAATTTTGCCATGATACATTCCCTCCTTCTTACTCTTTACGGGGGTCAATGTACTTTGCAGCATCATTGAATCTACCGTATGTTCCCTTAGCCTTCTCGTAAGCCTCGTTCGGCTCCATGCCCTTCTTGATGAAGTCGGTCATCTTGCCAAGCGATACGAACTCGTAGCCGATCACTTCGTTGTTCTCGTCCAGAGCCATTCTGGTGCAGTAGCCCTCGGTCATCTCGAGGTAACGAACGCCCTTTTCCTTGGTTCCGTACATCGTACCAACCATCGAACGCTCACCCTTACCAAGGTCCTCCATGCCGGCGCCGATGACGAGACCGCCCTCGGAGAATGCGGACTGGCTGCGACCGTAAACGATCTGCAGGAAGAGCTCTCTCATTGCGGTGTTGATTGCGTCGCAAACAAGGTCGGTGTTGAGAGCCTCCAGCAGGGTCTTGCCGGGGAGAATCTCAGCTGCCATAGCTGCGGAGTGGGGCATGCCCGAGCAGCCGATGGTCTCAACGAGGGCTTCCTCGATGATGCCGTTCTTGACGTTGAGCGAGAGCTTGCAGGCACCCTGCTGAGGTGCGCACCAGCCCACACCGTGGGTGTATGCCGAAATATCGGTGATCTGTTTTGCCTGGATCCACTTGCCTTCCTCGGGCAGGGGAGCAGGACCGTGGTCGCAGCCCTTTTTAACCACGCACATGTTCTGAACCTCAAGGCTCTGTGCGTAAGGGCATTCACTTACGTTGCTCATGTTTTTATCTCCTTATTTTTTGTTTTTCAGAATTTATGCTTTGGAGCGATCGGCTCAAGCGAGAACCTCGCCGTATACCTCTCCAAACGCTGCTGCTGCATTGCACTCATCGGTGTCGATGTGCATTGCAAGCGCAAACTTGGGGCTCACGCGGCAAACAACGTCATCAAAGATCGTGGTGCGCGCCTCGCTCGTAACCTTCACCTTCACAACCTGCTTGTCGGCAACGCCAAATGCCTCGGCGTCAGCGGGGGTCATGTGGATGTGTCTCTTCGCGATGATCACGCCCTCGGTGATCTCAATCTCGCCTGCGGGGCCAACCATCTTGAGCCCGGGCGTACCTGCGGTGTCACCGCTCTCGCGTACGGGAACTGCCTTGAGTCCGAGTGCGCGCGCGTCGGTGAAGGAGAGCTCAACCTGGTTTGCGGGTCTCGTGGGACCAAGCACGCTCACTGCCAACGTGCCCTTGGGGCCAACCAGCGTGATCTTCTCGTTGCCGGCTGCAAACTGTCCGGGCTGGCTCAGATCCTTTTTTACAGTCAGCTCTGCGTCTTTTCCGTAAAGAGCCTTTACGGCTTCCTCTGTCAGATGGATGTGTCTGGCGGAGGTTTCAACCAAAACCTTCTTTTCCATTATCAGAAACCTTCCTTGATGTATTTTCATTCGGGAAGGCACACTCCTTCCCATTCTTAACTATTATACCATTTTTTTTCGCGCTTGTAAAGCCTGTTTTTGAATATTTCTCCGCACATATTCAAACTTTTTGTTGGTTATACTAACAGAAAAACGAAAAAAGGCGGTTTTTGGGTATGAGAGACGAGCGGGAAGATCGACGCGAGGAGGCGGAGGCGCGGCAGATCGAGCTGGATACGATTGCTGCGGGTGGCGGAAGTGTTGCCGAAAATCGGCACGAGCGTTTTCATTGTATTTCAATCATCGGACAGATCGAGGGGCATTTTCTATTGCCGGAAGGGCAAAAGGCGACCAAATACGAGCAACTTTTGCCGTTACTTGTGGAGCTTGAGGAGGATGCCGAAACCGATGGCATCCTGATCCTGCTCAACACGATGGGCGGCGACGTGGAGGCGGGGCTCGCACTTGCCGAGATGATTGCCTCCATGACAAAGCCAACCGTCTCGCTCGTGCTCGGAGGGGGGCATTCGATCGGTGTGCCGCTCGCAACCGCTGCAAAGCGCTCGTTGATCGTGCCGAGTGCAACCATGACAATCCACCCCGTCCGCATCAGCGGCATGGTGGTTGGGGTGCCGCAATCCTTTCGCTATATGAGCGAGATGCAGAAGCGCATCGTGGGCTTTATCTGTGCACACTCGCATGCCGATGCGGAGACTTTAGAGCGGCTGATGATGCGTCCCGACCAGATTGCAACCGATTGCGGCTCGATTATCGAGGGGCGCGAGGCGGTTGAATACGGCATCATCGACGAGGTGGGCGGGCTCGACCGCGCTCTTGCCGTTTTGCGTGAAATGTGCGCGAAAAGCAAGCAAAACTCTCCCAAAAACAAGAATAAGAATTATTCTTTATCAAAAAACGAGAAAAAAGATGGGGAAAAGTGAAAGAAAAAAGGGCATTGACTATTGATTACCCGATTATATTATGTTATAATATTAAGGTATGGGTTCCTCGGGCGTAATTGCCTTTGGGTGGGAATCGTCGATTTTGGAGCAGGAGCCGAATGGCCGGCGCGCATTTCAAAACCGACGCTTCTCATCCAAATCCACGCTCGAGTCCCGAAAACGAACAGGAAAAAGAGGATAACGGATTTTAGGATGAAGCACACAATGAAATTGCGCTCGGGCGCAACGATCCCCCAGCTCTCGCCTGCGGAGGCAGAGCAAAAGCACTATCTGACGCGCAACGTTCTCAACCGCATGCACCTGATGCCCTCGGGTGATCCGATCGCTTATGACGAGAACGGTGACGGCAGCATTACATATTTTTTCGATCCCGCACGCGTGGTAGAGGCACCGCCTGAGCTTTGGTATGCCCCCACGCAAAAGACCGAGACCTGCAAGCTCGAGTCGGGGGTTGAGATCGTGCGCATGAGCACCAAGCGCGCGGCAACCTGCGGCTATTATACCCGCGAGCGGCTCTCTCAGATGAATTACGACGTGATCGAGGAGCCTGTTGCGTATACGCTCCGAAACGATCAGACGCCGATCTATTTTTACGATAAGAAAACGGCGGTTCGCCGCCCCTTGATGTGCGTGGAGTGCGGTAAGGACGTTCGCTATCGCCGCAAGCTCTGCCGTGCGTGCTTTGAGGCAGATCTTGCCATTCGCCGCGCTGAGGGCGATGCGCACCGCAACGAGTTCTACGGCATGGAGCGCCGCCGCGTGCTCTTTTTCGACCTGGAGCTCACGGGTGTTTACACGCATGACGAAATTCTTTCGGTCTCGATCGTGGACGGAACGGGCGAGGTGATTATGGACACGCTCGTCAAGCCTGCGCACAAAAAGAAATGGAAGCAGACCGAAAAGATCCATGGCATCACGCCCGATATGGTGGTTGACGCTCCCTCGCTCGATGAACTGATCCCTCGTCTGCGCGAGCTGTTTGATGCCGCAGAGATCGTGGTTGCCTACGGGATTTCCACCGATTACAGTCACATCAAATACATTTATGACACCGAACAGGAGCGCGAGGCACTGCACAAAAAGGCGCGCTGTGCCGCAAACGAATTCGTGCGCTTCCAATCCGAGCACTATCCCGATATGGTGCATGCGTCGCTTGGTGATGCGATGGAGCGCCTGGGTGTTGAATGGGAGGGCGTGGCACACACGTCGATCGCCGACACCATCGGATGTGCTAAGGTTTGGGAAAAGCTCTTCCCGCACTACTACAAGGATTGAGGAGGGCGGAATGGATCGTTTTTTCGGACTTGATAAGCCTGCCTCTCTGATCGAGGGCGTGGCGCTGCTGACCACCGTTTACGGCAACGCCGAGCTTTGCATCATCCGCAGCATTCTCGAGGGCGAGGGCATTCCGTACCGCGTCCGCGACAGAGGCGCGGGTGGCGTGGTACGCCTCGTGGCTGGCGATTCACCCTTTGGCAGCGACATTCTGGTGCCCGAGGAAAAGCTGGAGGAGGCGCGTGAGCTGCTCGACGCCTTTCGCAACGCCGAGCCCTTGGAGAATTTTGAGGAGACAACGGACGGGGAGGGACAGGCATGAAAGAAATTTTACTTTGTAAATACGGTGAGATCGTGCTCAAGGGCGCGAATCGCCGATACTTTGAGGACACGCTTTGCAAAACGCTGCGCTTCCGTGCAAAGCACTACGGTAGCTTCACGATCACGCGCTCGCAGAGCACGCTCGTGATCGAGCCCAACGATGAATTTGCCGATATCGACGGTATGTTCGAGTCGGCGTCCAAGGTGTTCGGCATCGTGGGCATCAGTCGCTGTGCGGTGTGCGAGAAGGACATGGCGGCGATCGAGGCAACCGTGAAGGAATATATCCCGTCCTTCCTTGAGGGTAAGCGCACCTTCAAGGTGGAGGCAAAGCGCTCGGACAAGCGTTTTCCGCTCGACTCGATGCAAATCTGTGCCGAGGTTGGAGGCTACGTGCTCGAGTCTGTGCCTCGCATCCGCGTCGACGTGCACAATCCCGAAATCATCGTTCACGTCGAGATCCGCGAATTTGGAGCGTATATCCACGCAGGACAGTTCAAGGGTGCGGGCGGTATGCCCGTTGGATCGAACGGCAAGGCGCTGCTTCTGCTCTCGGGCGGCATTGATTCACCCGTGGCAGGCTACATGATCGCAAAGCGCGGTGTTCAGATCGACGCGGTGCATTTTGAGTCCTTCCCCTACACGAGCGAGCTGGCGCGCGAAAAGGTGCTCGAGCTTGCACGCGAGGTGGCACAGTATGCAGGCTCGTTCAACGTGCACGTGGTCTCGCTCACCCATATTCAGGAGGAGCTGGTCAAAACCTGCGAGGAGGATTATTTCACCCTTCTTCTGCGTCGCTATATGATGGCGATTGCCGACCGTCTGGCACACAAGCTCGGATGCGGCGGACTGATCACGGGCGAGAGCCTGGGGCAGGTTGCTTCGCAGACCATGCAGGCGATTGGTGTGACCGACCCCGTGGCAACACTCCCCGTGTTCCGTCCCTGCATTGGCATGGACAAGGACGAGATCGTGCAGATCGCGCGCAAGATCGGCACGTTTGAAACCTCGATTCAGCCCTACGAGGATTGCTGCACCGTATTTACGCCCAAGCATCCGCGCACGCGCCCCGAGCTTGCAAAGGTGTTGGCGGAGGAACAGAAATTGGATTTTGAAGCACTTGTGCAGGAGGCACTCGACGGCGCATACGTCGAGCGTGTTCGCACCGAGTTCTGATGGGCAGACGGTGAATTGTCCGGACGAAATCTCGTAAATACATTTCTTTTTGAAAAGTTTTGAAAGGATGTGGGGAAACTTTTTCAAAAGTTTTTCCACGACGAAAAACATATGGAACAGAAATATTATCACATGAACATCGCGGGCTGTGAGCGCGATCTGCCGCTTTGCCCGTTGAACGAAAATCTGATGATCGCGGGATTTGTCATTTTCGGCGATCCCGAGCTCACCACCGCTTGCGCCAAGGCGCTTCTTGACCGTGCTCCCGAATATGACTATCTCATTTCCGCCGAGGCAAAGGGCATTCCGCTCGTGCATGAGATGGCACGCCTCGCGGGCAATCAAAAATATTTTCTCGCGCGTAAAGCTCCCAAGCTCTACATGACGGGCGTGCTTGAGGTCAACGTGCGCTCGATCACCACCGCCAAGGAGCAAAAGCTCTATCTTGACACCGCCGATGCTGCCATCATGAAGGGCAAGCGTATCCTGATCGTGGATGACGTGATCTCCACGGGCGAGTCTCTGCGTGCGCTCGAGGAGCTCGTTCGCACTGCGGGTGGTGAAATCTGCGGCAGAATGGCGATCCTTGCCGAGGGCGACGCACAGGAGCGAGAGGACCTGATCTATCTTGAAAAACTGCCTCTTTTTGACAAAGAGGGAAAGGAAATATAACTATGGCTGAATTATTGACTGCAAAAGACAGACGTACCCACTATTGCGGTGACGTCAGAGAAACCGACATTGGCAAAGAGGTATGCGTGATGGGCTGGGTACAGCGTCAGAGAGACCTCGGCGCACTCATCTTTATTGACCTGCGCGACCGCACGGGCATCGTCCAGCTTGCCTTTGACAGCGAGACCGAAAAGGAAATCTTCGACAAGGCATTCGGCATTCGTGCCGAGTACGTGCTTGCCGTTCACGGAACGGTTCGCGCACGCGGCGAGGGTGCAACCAACCCCAATCTGCCCACGGGTATGGTAGAGGTGTTTGTTACCGAGCTTAAGATTCTCTCCGCCGCACAAACCCCTCCCTTTGAGGTTTCCGATGCGAAAAAGACCAAGGACGAGATCGCCCTCAAGTACCGTTACCTCGACCTGCGCCGTCCCTCGCTCCAGCGCAACATCAAGATGCGCCACGATATTGCGAGAGTGGCACGCGAATATTACTACGAAAACGGCTTTTACGAGATCGAAACGCCTATGATGATCAAGTCGACCCCCGAGGGCGCGCGTGACTATCTCGTTCCCAGCCGTGTGCATAAGGGCAGCTTCTATGCGCTGCCGCAGTCGCCCCAGCTCTACAAGCAGCTTCTCATGCTCTCGGGCTATGACCGTTACATTCAGCTCGCGCGTTGCTTCCGCGACGAGGACCTGCGCGCCGACCGTCAGCCCGAGTTTACGCAGATCGACCTGGAGATGTCCTTTGTAACCCAGGAGGATATCATGGCAATGAACGAGGGCTTTATCAAGCGCGTATTCAAGGAAGTGCTCGGCGTTGAGATCGAGACGCCCCTGCCGCGCATCACCTTTGCAGACGCTATGAGTCGCTACGGCTCGGATAAGCCCGACACGCGCTTCGGCATGGAAATTCAGGACCTTTCCGAGACCGTTCGTGGTTGCGACTTCGGTGTGTTCACCTCTGCCATTGAGAACGGCGGATCGGTGCGCTGCATCGTGGCAAAGAACGCTGCCGCAACGCTCACGCGTAAGGAGATCGACAAGCTCACCGAGCATGCAAAGGGCATCGGTGCAAAGGGCCTTGCCTATATCCGTTGGGTGGACGATGCCCCCAACTGCTCGTTTGCAAAGTTCCTCACGCCCGATCAGCTTGACGCGATCCTTACCGCAGGCGGTATGGAGAAGGGCGACGTGATGCTCATTGTTGCCGATAAGAACAAGGTGGTTCTGCCCACGCTCGGCGCGCTTCGCACGCTGCTCGGCAAGAAGCTCGACCTGATCCCCGAGGGCAAGTTCAACTTCCTTTGGGTTGTGGAGTTCCCGTTCTTCGAGTGGAACGAGGATACCGAAAATTGGGATGCAATGCACCATCCCTTCACCATGCCTCTGCCCGAGTGCCTCGATTATCTCGAGAGCGATCCCGGCTCGGTTCGCGCACAGTGCTATGACATGGTGCTCAACGGCGTGGAGCTGCTTTCGGGCTCGATCCGCATCACCGATTGGCAGCTGCAGGAGCGCATGTTCCGCGCACTGGGACTCACCACCGAGGACATCGAGCGCAAGTTCGGCTTCCTTGTGGATGCATATAAGTACGGTGCACCGCCTCACGGTGGCTCCGGTATGGGTCTTGACCGCCTCGCAATGGTGATGTCGGGTGCCGACTCTCTGCGCGACGTGGTCGCATTCCCGAAGGTGCAGAATGCGAGCGAGCTGATGTCGCAGTGTCCCACCCCCGTCTCCGACGCCGACCTCGCCGTCCTCGGCATCGCCGTGACCGAGCGAGAAGATAAAGAGTGATTTTTTTGCGGGGGAAGGGAAGTGCCGAGATAGGTGCTTCCTTCCCCCGCGCTCCCATCCTTTTCAAGCCTTGATCGGCTAAAATCGGGTATCTGAACGAAGCGGAGGTAACGTTTGATGAATTTATATATCAAGCAACGCATTTTTTCGTGGGGTGACCGTTTTTCGATCTACGATGAGAGCGGCGCCGAGCGCTACCGCGTGGAGGGCGAGGTCTTTACATTTGGCAAAAAGCTGCACCTGCTCGATCTCTCGGGCAATGAGCTTGCCTATATTGAGCAGCGCGTTTTTTCCTTTTTGCCGACCTTCCGCGTCTACCGCGATGACCGTCAGATTGCAGAGGTGGTAAAGGAATTCACCTTCTTCAAGCAGGAGTACACGGTGCGCGGACCCGAATGGACGGTCCACGGTGATTTCTGGGACCACAGCTACGAGATTGTGGACGGTGTGATGACGGTTGCATCGGTCAGAAAGGAATGGTTTACCCTCGGCGATGCCTATGAGATCAGCCTGGGGGCGGGCGTTGACGAGATTCGTGCCATTGCGGTCTGTCTTGTGATCGACGCCTGTATCGAAGCGTCGCGTGATTGAACGGACGGCACAAGAGCAACTCACGGGGTTGCTTTTTTAGAGTATTTGAGAGGAAAGGGAGCCCTCTGTTGATGAGGGCTTTGTTAAAATTATGCCCGAGCTTTTATCCCCTGCGGGGAATTTTGAAAAACTGAAGGCGGCGATCCTTTACGGTGCCGATGCCGTTTACTGCGCGGGACAGATGTTCGGAATGCGCGCGGCGGCGGACAATTTTACCGTGGAGGAGCTCTATGAGGCGGCACGCTACGTCCATGAGCGCGGCAAAAAGATTTATCTCACGGTCAACACCATGCCGCACGTGCAGGAATACCCTCTGCTTCGCAAATTCCTTGCGGACATCAGGGATGCGGGGATCGACGCCATGATCGTTGCCGATCTCGGCGTGTTCACCACGATCCGCGAGATCATTCCCAATATGGAAATTCATATCTCCACACAAACCAGCATCGTCAGCCCCGCATCGGCAAAGGCATGGGCGGCAATGGGCGCCAAGCGCCTGGTGCTGGCGCGTGAGCTGACGCTCGACGAGATTCGCGCAATTCGTGCCGAGCTGCCCGACGAGATCGAGCTTGAGGCGTTTATTCACGGCTCGATGTGTGTTTCGTACAGCGGTCGATGCCTGCTTGCAAACGCCTTCAATGGGCGAGACGGCAACCGCGGCCCCTGCTCGCAGCCCTGCCGTTGGAACTATTCGATTGTCGAGGAAAAGCGCCCCGAAATGCTCTTTCCGATCGAGCAGCAGGAGGGCGTTGGCACCTTTATCATGTCCTCCAAGGATATGTGTATGATCGAGCATATCCCCGAGCTGATGGAGAGCGGCATTGCCTCCTTCAAGATCGAGGGACGCATGAAGAGCGCCTACTACACCGCCGTTGCAACCAATGCCTACCGCATGGCGATCGACGCCTACCTGCGCGATCCGCATGGTTACACCTTTGACCCTGCGTGGCTTGACGAGGTGGAAAGCGTGTCGCACAGAGAATACGGCACGGGTTTTTATTTCGACGATCCCATGCAGGAGCCCCAGCTTGTGAGTGCCTGCGGATATTTACGCGAAAAGGCATATTTCTCGACTGCAACCGAATACGTTGAGGAGGAGGCGGAGGCACTTCGTGCCGCAGGCGTGGCGCTTGAAAATGAGAGCGGCAGGCTCTACCGCTTCATCCAACGCAATAAGGTCTCGGCAGGCGAAACAGCCGAAATGATCTCCCCCCACTGCGTGGGTCGACCCTTTGCGGTGAGCGAGCTCTATGCCCCCGACGGCACGGCTCTGGAGGCAACGCCGCACCCCTCGATGATCTATTGGTGCCGTGTTCCGTTTGCGGTTTACGAGGGCGACATCATGCGCGCTTCGAGCGGCAAGGGGCTCGAAATTCGGGCGAAGGATCGCTTGAAGTGACAGAAAGGACGTAATATATGTTGTTTTTTGAACTGCTCAAGGCGGTGCTCTACGGCATCGTGGAGGGCATCACCGAGTGGCTTCCGATCAGCTCAACGGGGCATCTGATCCTCATCCAGGACCTGATCCCGTTTGCGTTTGCGTCGGATGCCGTATTTATGGAGGAATTCTCCGAGATGTTCCAGGTGGTGATCCAGCTGGGAGCCATCCTTGCCGTGATCGTGCTGTTTTGGGGCAAGCTCTGGCCCTTTTCGGGCAAGAAAACGGGCGTTGAGAAAAAGAATACCTGGATGCTCTGGCTCAAGGTTGTGATCGCGAGCGTGCCTGCCGCCATCGTGGGCATTCTTGGCGACAAGCTGCTTGAGAAGCTGACCTCAAAGGATATTGACGGCTGGCTCTATAATTCGGCGGTGGTTGCCGCGGCGCTGATCGTTTACGGCGTGGCATTTATCCTGATCGAACGCCTGCACCGTGGCAGCATGGCAAAGGTTGAGTCGGTTGATGACATTTCCTTCCGAACTGCCTTTTTTATCGGATGTTTCCAGACTCTTTCGATCATCCCCGGAACCTCGCGCTCGGGCTCCACGATTCTTGGTGCGATGCTGCTCGGGCTCTCGCGCGGATCGGGTGCCGAATTTTCCTTCTTCATGGCGATCCCCGCCATGGTCGGCGCGAGCGGTATCAAGGTACTCGGCTTCTTCGATTATCTTGGCGAGAGCGGTGCAACGGTGCCCGTGGAGGCATGGCTTGCACTTGCGGTTGGCTGTGCAGTCTCCTTCCTTGTTTCGTTGTTTGCCATCCGCTTCCTTGTCGATTTCGTCAAAAAGCATAGCTTCACCCCCTTTGGCGTCTATCGGATTGCGCTGGGTATCCTCGTGCTGGTTTTCTGGCTCGTGCGGAAGTGACGCCATGGCGGAGCGACTCAAAATTCCGTACCCCGTGATCGTGGAGGGACCCTATGACAAGCTGCGTTTGCAGAACGTGATCGAAGCGCAGATTCTCACCACCGATGGCTTTGGGGTGTTTAACAAGACAGAAAAGACCCGCCTGTTCCGCACGCTTGCCGCACGCTCGCCTCTGATCGTGCTCACCGACAGCGACGGCGCAGGCAAGCTCATCCGATCCCACCTGACCTCCATCCTGCCGCCGCAGAGCGTGATCCATCTCTACGTGCCGCGCATCGCAGGCAAGGAAAAACGCAAAAACACCCCCTCGGCAGAGGGCGTGCTTGGCGTGGAGGGAATGGAGAATGATCTGCTCTATCGGTTGTTTTTACCGTATGCCGATCCCGATGCGGTGCTGCGTGCCGTCGAAAATCCGCTCTCTAAAACCGATCTCTATCTCGACGGTTTGACGGGAGGGGAGGGGAGTGCCGCGCGGCGCGATGCGCTCGGCGAGCGTTTGGGGCTGCCTGCCGGTATGACACCGAACGCCTTTCTTGCCGCTCTGCGCATGCTTTGCAGCTATGAGGAATATTGCGCGCTGGTCGGACGGGGAGAAAATGAATAAGAAAAATGAAAAACGGTGTGTTTGCTTTTGTCGCAGACGCGCCGTTTTTGTGTAAGAGAAACGAAAAAGGACACCGCATGCGGTGTCCTTTTCCGTAGTACTTCATTTATATCAGTTCAGGCCGATACAGATGGAATTACTCTTGCGCCTTCTTGCGAGCCTCAAAGCATGCGCTGCAGTAGACGGGTCTGTCGTTGGAGGGCTGGAAGGTGATCTTTGCCTCTCCGCCGCAGTCTGCGCATACAGCAGTGAAGTACTCACGAGGAGCTTTGCCGGCGTTCTTCTTGGCATCGCGGCAAGCCTTGCATGCCTTAGGCTTGTTCAAAAAGCCCTTCTCGGCATAGAATCTCTGCTCGCCTGCGGTGAAAACAAACTCGTTGCCGCAATCCTTGCAAACAAGGGTTTCATCAACGTACTCTTTGTTTTCAACTTCTACTGCTGCGGTGGTTTCGTCCTGGAACATGTGTGGTAACCTCTCTTGTAAAAAATATGGATTTGTTTCGTCCTCGGCGGGTTTTCACCGCCACCTCCGCGATCGCTCGCGGCGTTCTGCTTAAACTATTCGGACCTATGGGGAGTAGGGAATTACGGCTCTGAGCTTACGTCGGATGCGGTAGATCGCATTGCTCACCGATTTTTCGTCGGTTTGAAGCATGGATGCGATCTGCTTTGCGGTGTGCCCCGAAAGATAGAGCCACCAAATCCGATTTTCGTAACGCGAGAGCACCTCACGGATGCGACGCGAAAGCGCTAGATACGCCTCCTCGTCTGCCAGCGTTTGCGCGGGATCGTCGGACGCGGCGCTCGTTTTCTCCAAAAGCTCGCCATCGTCCAAAAGCACCACGTGCTCATGCTTTTTCAGGCGGCGCAGATAGGAGATCAGCCCGTTTCGGATGCATTCCTTGGCATAAAGACCGAACTGAACCGTGGCTTGCTCCACGTCGAAGCGCATCATTGCCTTGTAAAAGCTAACGAGTGCCTCCTGGCGCAGGTCCTCGCGGTCCTCCGCCGTAGAGCCCTGTCCTGCAAACTGCCCCGTGAGCGATTCGATCAAGGGTGCGTATTGATCGAGCAATGCTTCAAACGCCGCCTGATCTCCCGCTCTTGCGCGATCAATCAGATCGGATGGAGCGTTTTTTGCGCTACCCGCCTTGGTGGCAGTGGGAGCTCTTTTGTTCATATTCGTTGCCCGTGAACCTTTCCGTTGCGCGCTGCCTCTGCTAACGCCTCAAAACTGTGAAGTTTGACGGATATTCCATCTACAACATTTTTATTATACCACAATTTTGTTAAATGTCAATAGGATTTCTGTTTTTGAAATTGTCGAAAATTAACAGAAAATAGTCGCAACTTGGATGTTTTCACAAAAAACAGAGCGGTCTTTTAGCACTATTACCGAAGAAAAATGCTTTGCTTGGACATTTTGCCTATATCAAATACAAAAAGATTGTGAATGTTTTTTTGTGAAATGTTGAATGATGTGTTACTTTTTATCGAAAAGATAATCAACCTGACCCGTGAAAAGGGCGATCATGCCGCGATAGATCACGTCGGGGTGATCGCGGAACGCCTCGCGCATCTGCCGGGAGCGGTATTCGGTGTCCACGTTGATCGTGGTTTGCATAATGGTCTTGTTCTTTTCGCTCAAGGTGAAGCTGACGTCAAAGGTCTGGTCGGGAAGCTTGCGCGAGGTGCAGTCGATCTCCACGCGGCGTCGCTTGAGGTCGAGATAGCGCAGGGCGCAGGCAAGGCTCTGGTCGAGGATCGAGGGGAGGATGTCGCAACGCAGCTGCTCGGCAACCACCATTCCGCGCTGCGTGACCGAATAGAGTGTGTCACCGCGCTCGTCGGTTCCATCCGTGCAGATCAGCTCGCCGTCGAGCATCTGATGAAATGCCTCGGCAAAATCAAGATACATGATATAGTCGGTTTGCATCACGATGTCATTGATCGTGACGAAATTGAGCGGATAACCGATGTTGTGCATCAGATAAAGGACGAAAATCTTGACGTTGTTCATGCTTCCGATTGGTGAAGCCATGGGAAAATCCCCCTTTCGTTTGCAAAATCATACGAATAAATAGAGTATAGCATATTTTTTTATTTTTTTCAATAGTTTTGTTTGCATTTCGGAAGATTTTGTGGTATGATATAAGGGAATCCAATTTGAAAGGGACAAAAACTATGATCCGGATTGCAATTCTTGGCTTCGGCGTTGTCGGAAGCGGCACGGCTGAGGTTCTCACCGAAAACAAAAAGCTCATCGAGGCGCGCTGCGGCGACGAGGTTTCTATCAAATATATCCTCGACCTGCGCGATTTTCCCGACCACCCGTTGGGCGACCGCGTGGTGCATGACATCAACGTCATTCTCAACGACCCCGAGGTCGTGCTGGTTGCCGAAATGATGGGCGGCTCACATCCCGCGCTCGAATTCACCAAGGCAGCGCTTGAGGCGGGCAAGCACGTGGTCACCTCCAATAAGGAGGTTGTTGCAAACTTTGGCGTGGAGCTGCTCGAGCTCGCGGCGCAAAAGGGCGTGTGCTATCTCTTTGAGGCAAGCGTTGGCGGTGGCATTCCGATTATCCGCCCGATGCAGACCGACCTTGCATCCAACGAAATCCTCTCGGTGAGCGGAATTCTCAACGGAACCACGAATTTTATTCTTACGAAAATGAAGAACGAGGGCGCAGAATTTGCCGATGCCCTCAAGGAAGCGCAGAAAAACGGCTTTGCCGAGGCAAATCCCGCCGCCGACGTGGAGGGGCTTGATGCTGCGCGCAAGATCGTGATCCTCGCGGCACTTGCATACGGTGTTTCGATCGACCCCAACAGCATTCCCACCGAGGGCATCACGGGCATCACGGCAGAGCACACGCTCACCGCGGACAAGCTCGGCGGAGCGATCAAGCTCATCGGACACACCGAGCGCATCGACGGCAAGGTTTATGCCGCCGTCTCGCCCTATCTCGTGCCCGCATCCAATCCGATCTCGCACGTTGACGGCGTGTTCAACGGCATTCTGGTGGACACCAACATGCTCGGTCGTGCCCTGTTCTACGGTGCAGGCGCGGGTAAGCTGCCCACGGCAAGCGCGGTGGTTGCCGATATCATCGACATTCTCTCCCGTCGCACCGAGGAGCGCAAGCTGCCGAGGTGGACGCATGCCACCGCCTCTGATATTGCCGACCCCGCAGACTACACCTGCCGCCGCTGCTATCTGATCGACGGCTGCCCCAAGTGTGCGGAAAAGGCGAAGGCGGCGCTCGGCACGGAGGAGTGCGTGTTCGTAACCGATACAAAATTTGCGGTGGTGAGCCGCCCGATGAGCGCGCGTGAGGCAGACGCGGCAATCGCATCCACGGGTCTTGACCCGATCTTCTGCCTGCCCGTGCTCGATTGAGTCGGGAGAGACGCCCATAGTCGGGCAAATCGAATGATCCCAAAAAACAACGGCAAGGAGGCGAGTGGAATGGAGGAGCACGTGACCCCAACCTTTGCGGTCTCGCAGGAGGCTGAAACCTATGCAAACTATCTGCTCTGTCTCTCGCTCGACGTTGGAGAGGAGCTGCTCAAAAGCGGAGCCGAGGTCAACCGCGTGGAGGACACCATCGACCGCATCTGCCGTGCCTACGGCGCGGTGCACGTGGAGGTGTTCGTGATCCATTCGCTGATCATGGCGTCGGTGCGACTTGCCGATCAAAGCTATTCCTCGCAGATCCGCCGCGTGTATGCGTCCTCAATGCATCTTGACCGCATGGAGCGCATGAACGGCGTCTCGCGCAGGCTCTGCCGCGAAAAGCCGCCGCTTGAGGAGGCAGACCGCATGATCCGCAAAGCGAAGGCGGAGCGAGGAAATCCACCGTGGGCGTTTTTGCTCGGCAGTATCTGCACGGCGGCGTTTTTCACCGTCTTTTTCGGCGGTACGCTGCGCGATGCACTCGTTGGTGCTATTCTTGGCGGCGTTGTGGCGGGCGTTGATCGCATCCATTCCTCCTACATCAATCAGATGGCAAAGGTGATGATCGTTTCGTTCATCGTTGGTTGCCTTGCAAACCTCGGCGTCTTTTTCGGGGTGGGCGAGCACGTGGACGCCATCGCCATCGGCACGATCATGCTCCTCATCCCGGGCCTTGCCTTCGGAAACGCCCTGCGTGACCTGCTCTGCGGCGATATCTTGGCGGGAATTCTCAAAACCGTACAATCCTGTCTATCTGCGATCCTGATCGCATTTGGCTTTCTGCTCGCAACCCTGCTCATGGGAGAATGCGGACTCACTCGTCCGACTGTTCCCGTGGAGGCGGCGTCGCTGCCCATTCTGCTTGTAATGGCATTGCTCGAAACCATGGCGTTCGGTCTCTTTTTCCGTTCGCGCCTGCGATACCTGCCCGTGGTGGGCATTTGCGGCGTGTTCACCTGCCTGATCTACGAGCTTGCGATCGGGCAGGGCATGATGCCGTTTCTCGCGGCGTTTATCGCGTCGGTGTTCAACGGACTCTACGCAACCGTGAGCGCGCGCCTGTTCCGTGCGCCTGCGCTGATCTTTTCCTCGCTCGGTGCGATTTCGATCGTGCCCGGCAGTGGACTCTACTACACCATGACCGCCTTGCTCTCGGGTGCGTCCATGCAAATGGGCGAACAATTTGCCAAGACCCTGCTCATCAGCTCGGGTCTGGCGCTCGGAACGGTTTGCGTGTCGCTGGTCACAACCGTTGTATTCCGCATCATGCGACACAGAGCCGAGCGGGGGCGGCAAGGCGAGAATACAAAGCCCTGACGGGCGGCGGGCGTGCAAGCACCCGATCCCCTCACAAATAAAATCAAACCCAAAATCAGGCGAGACGCATGCCAAGCGCATGCGTTCGCCTTTTTTTGCGCTTTGCTGTGACTTTTATGTTCTTATGATTGTTTGTTGACAATATCCGAGAAATGTGATATACTGAATCTGTAAAAGATGCTAGAAGAGGGGGGCCCGATGCTTTTTCGTCGTTTTTTAGGATGCTAAACATGAAAACACTGACGATATTGCACGTTTGATAACGGGGGGAATTATTACTTTTCAGTAAAATAAGGAGCGTGGTAAAATGATTCTTTTTGAATATGATGCTTATTTATTCTACGGCTTTTTTCTTCCTGCGATAATACTGCTTTTTGCGTTTGTCCTCCTATGTATGGGGCTCTATCGTTTCTCAAGAAAGAACAATGAGGAGTTGGTCACTGACTGGAATAAAAAGATATGTAAATTTCTCCCTACCTTGATAGTGTGTGCAATATTCATCTTTTGGGCAATCAACACGTTGCAATATACGTTTCTTCTGCCAAGCGACCAAGCAGAGGATGCGCTTTACATCACAGGAACGGTAACGGAAATTAAAAATATTCAAATGCCTACTCGATATGTTTCATCGGGCAATTCCTTTACGGATGCTGCTTTGGTTTCCATTGATTCGATGGAACAATCTTTATATTTCATGTCAAGCAAAGGCCTTGAAATCGGAAACACCTTGTCTATCAAATATTTACCCAAAAGTCATATTGTTTTGGGATACGGATCAGCGTCTGATATGGGAGCCTTGATAGAATCCGACGTAGGAAACTCGCACAAAAATTGGGGGAATTACCTCTTTGTTGTCGGTTTTCTAATTCTGTTTGTAGCACTTAAGATAATATTCAAAAACGCAGAGACCAAGAAGGATTTTAATCATCCTGCTGTGCCGAAAGGAGAAATACGTTATCTTTCAAGTCGGAACAAAAAGTTTGTTTGGATTGGCGTGGGTGCGATTTTAATTGGAATTATCGTATGCTTTGCTGAAAAATCTATATTCAACCCTTTTCTGACCGTCGGTATTCTCTGGATGATTATTGCTATATATGAGCAAAAAATCCCTGCAATGCGTTATGATGAAAACGGAGTGATTTTTTACAATTATTTCGGGAAGGCTACTCGCTATTCATATTCTGATATTTCTGTTGAGATTGAGGATGATGGTGGCGACGACGGAGAGCCTTTACAGATCGTTCGAATTGGATTTATTCGAAAGTATCTTGGAAAACAACTATCAATGAGATGTGACTATGATTCCCGACGATATTTAGGGGTAAAACAATTTATTGCTTTTTATAGCAAAATAACTGAACAAGGGTGACATCTCGTATTGCCCCCCCCTCCACTCAAAAAACGAGTGGAGGGGGGCTGGGCGAAAAAAACAAAAAACAGATCCTACAGTAAACCCAAAATCAGGCGTGACGCATGCCAAGCGCATGCGTCCGCCTTTTTTTGCGCTTTGCTTCACCTTTTATGTTTTTTTGATGACGATTTTTGAAAAATATAAAAAATGATGAATACGAGAGAAATTCTTGAGGACTTGATTTGAAAGGACGAGATCAAAAAAAATGAGCAAACATGAATGGAGCATCGAAGTCAACGGAATTATTTCTGGAAAAATGTAGGGGCGATTCACGAATCGCCCGCCATAAATCTTGCAAAAATCAAACGGGCGACCACTGGTCGCCCTACATTTTTTACACCGTTCAAAAAGGAAATCGAGGAAAGCGGTAGATTTCAAGTGGAGCGGTCTTGTGCTTGACGAGTGCTGTTTATCTTTTTACTTTTAGTAAACGTAAACCGCCTCGCGTGCGTTGATCACGTGCTTGCGCAGGCTGAAGAAATAGTAGCGTCGAACGAGGTAGACGTGCTCCGCCTCGGCGCGTGCGGTGCAGTAAAAGCGTCCCCGGCTCATGCCGCGCGGAGAGAGCAGATAGGGGGAGATCAGGAGGACGGTGTAGCCGCGATCGGCGAGGTCACGGGCATTGGCAAACAAAAAAGCGGTTGGCGCGTTGGCGGCGAGAAAGAGCACGCAAACGCGCCGCCCCTGCGTTTTGTGGAGCAAAAGACGGTTGGTGCGCCGCGATTCGAGCCGCGCCGTGAGCAAAATGGCGAGCATCGTTGCCACCGCCACGGGCAGGATCACAACGGTGAGCGCCGTTGCAAGCAGAACGAGCGCACCCGTTTGCAGTGCCGTGAGTGCGAGTGAGAGAATGCGCAGAACGAGTGCCACTGTTCGCGCGCGACGAACGTAGGCGAGGATATCTCGCAGGCGCGTCCAGAGCGAGGTGTGCGTGAGAATGTCGTAGGCATACCCCAAAAAGAAACGGTGACGCGTCAGGCGCAGATTGCGCGCGGCATGCAAGCCGTCGGGGCTTTGCGGTCTTTCCGCCCCGCGCTCCCGTTCATGCATCGGTTGGAAAAAACGCGCGTCGGATCAGGCGGATCACGAGGCTCACGGGCAGATAAAGCAGAAACCACAGCACCGAATAGGGCAGGCAGATCTGTCCGAGAAAATTGAGCGGCAGGTCGGCATAGCTCCAGACGTTCATCCCGAGCCCGATGTTGAGAAGGCACCCGAGCAGAAGCTCCACCAGCGTGATCACGCCCGTGCCCAAAAGCGCGCGCAGGGGGAGCGGCAAACGTGCGCGATCGGTCTCGATCCGCCAGAGCTGCCAGAAGCAAAAGGCGCCGCAGAGCGCCATGCTCCAATGCGAATATCCGCGCCAGCAGACCTCAAGGGAATAGTAAACAACGCCGCCGAGCAGCCACACAAGCGGTGCCTCCACGGCGCGCTGCAATTTGCAAAGGTCGGTATTCATATCAAAAAATCCTTTTCTGTTCGTTCTTTAAGGTCATTATTGGCAGAATCTTGGAGAAAAATTCAAAAAAGTATTGTAAAAGCGAGCAGAGTTTGGTATAATAAAAGGAGATAGATTTAAAAAATGCTGAGTGTCGGGAGGTTTTTATGAGAAAACAACGAATTGCACCGCCCGACGTGTTTGCATCAAACCGACGCGCGAGCGAAATTCTGGCATCGAGTGGGACTCGATTGATCCTGATCGAGGCGATTGTTCTGCTCATCGTTGCCGTGTCGCTGCACATGGTGATTGTTGAAACGGCAGTTGCGATCACCGATCTCCTCATGCCGATGGGGTGGCACGCGCTCGACGCGATCGTTTACCCGAGCATGATTCTCTTGCTCCTTTTGCTCGCCCTGTTTGTGGACCTGCCGCTTTTCATCGGCTTTTTGCGTCTTGCCGCTCAGATCGAGGCAACGGGCGAGGGACAGCTTGCAACCCTCTTTTCGTCCTTCTCGGGCAAGCGTATCTACCGCCGATCCCTGCGCCTCTCCTGGGGCTACATTGCGTGGGTCTGGCTGTTTGCAGTGGCGGTGATCGTCACCTGTGCAGTGGTGGCAGTGAGCCTTCCCGAGCAGCCCTTGCTGGCGGGACTCTGCAGCGGCGCTTTGGTTGTGGTGGAGCTTGCGCTCTTTCTCATCCCCATGATGCGTGCCTTTCCAACCCTTTCCATTGCGCTCGACCTGCGCTTTTCAATGCGTGACGTGAAAGCGCGCATGCGCTGGGTGCGCGCGCGAATGCCGGTTTCCGGCTGGCGTTTCTTTTTGAGTTGGTTGCCCCACATCCTTTTGGGGCTTTTGACCTTTGGCATCCTGCTCATCTGGGATACCCTGCCTCGCATGGCAATCTCCTATTTCGTGCAGGTTCGCAGAATGAATGAAATGATTATCCGATCGGAGGAAAATAAAGAACATGAGTGAAAAATTTTATTTGACAACCGCGATCGCCTATGCATCGCGCAAGCCGCACTTCGGCAACACCTACGAGGTGATTATGTCGGATGCGGTTGCCCGTTATCAGAGAGCCTGCGGCAAGGACGTGTTCTTCTGCACGGGCACCGACGAGCACGGTCAGAAGATCGAGAACCTCGCAAATGAGCAGGGCATCACGCCCAAGGCATACGTAGACGGCGTTGCGGGTGAGATCCGCGGCATCTGGGACCTGATGAATTCCAGCTACGATTACTTCATCCGCACCACCGATGACTACCACGAGTCTGCCGTGCAAAAGATTTTCCGTAAGTTCTATGAGCAGGGCGACATCTACAAGAGCGAATACGAGGGCTGGTACTGCACCCCCTGTGAGTCCTTCTTCACCAACACGCAGGCGGTTGAGGGCAAGTGCCCCGACTGCGGCAGAGAGCTCTCGCAGGCAAAGGAGGAGGCGTACTTCTTCAAGATGAGCAAGTATGCCGACCGCCTTATGAAGCACATCGACGAGAACCCCGACTTCATTCAGCCCGAGCTGCGCAAGAAGGAAATGGTCAACAACTTCCTCAAGGCAGGGCTTCAGGACCTCTGCGTTTCGCGCACCTCGTTCACCTGGGGCATTCCCGTGGAGTTTGACAAGCGCCACGTGGTCTACGTTTGGCTCGACGCGCTGACCAACTATATCACAGCACTCGGCTACGATCCCGACAAGACGTTTGAGGAGCAATCCGAGCATTTCCGTCGCTATTGGCCTGCTGACGTGCACATCATCGGCAAGGACATCCTGCGCTTCCACACCATCTATTGGCCGATCTTCCTCATGGCGCTCGACCTGCCGCTCCCCAAAAAGGTGTTTGGTCACCCGTGGTTCAATTTCGGTATGGATAAGATGTCCAAATCGAAGGGCAACGTGATTTACGCCGACAAGCTTGCCGAGCATTTCGGTGTGGACGGTGTTCGCTACTACGCGCTCTCCGAGATGCCCTTTGCATCCGACGGCTCGATCACCTATGAGGCGGTGATTAAGCGCTACAATATGGACCTTGTGAACAACCTCGGAAACCTCGTCAAGCGCACGCTCGACATGGAGAAAAAGTATTTCGGCAAGATCGTTCCCACGCCTGCGGGTGAGGAGGGAACCGACGCCGAGCTCAAGGCGGCGTGTGCCAAGGCGTACGCAAACCTGCGTGCGTGCATGGACGAATACCATGTTGCCGACGCACTTGAGGGCATTTTTGAGATGCTCAGTCGTGCAAACAAATATATCGACGAGACCACCCCGTGGACGCTGGCAAAGGACGAGGCAAACCGCGCGCGCCTCGGTACCGTGCTCTACAACCTCATGGAGGCAATCCGTCAGGGTGCCGTGATGCTCGCACCCTTTATCCCCGCAACCTCGCAGGAAATTCTCGATGAGCTGAACACCGATCTGCGTGATTTCGCATCGCTTGAGTCCTTCGGCGGTATGGTGGCAGGTGCCGAGGTTGGCGACTCCAAGGTGCTCTTTGCCCGTGTGGACGAGGAGAAGAAGCTTGCTGAGTTTGAGGCAGAGCGTCAGGCGATGATCGCGGCGGCAGAGGCTGAGGCGAAGGCGAACGAGGTCCCCGAGCGACCCGAGGGCTGTGCGCTGATCGGCATTGAGGACTTTATGGGAGTTGAGCTCCGCACCGCAAAAATTCTCGCATGCGAGAAGGTGCCGAAGGCAAAGAAGTTGCTCAAGCTTCAGGTCGACCTCGGCTATGAGCAGAGACAGGTGGTTTCGGGCATTGCGAAATGGTATGCACCCGAGGATCTGATCGGCAAAAAGATTATCCTCGTTGCAAACCTCAAGCCCGCAACGCTCTGCGGAATCGAATCCAACGGTATGATCCTTGCCTCTGGCGAGGAGACCGTGCGCGTGGTGTTCCTCGCGGACGATACTCCCCTGGGCGAGCGCGTGAGATGATTTTTTGTGGGGAAAACTTCTCGAGAGAAGTTTTCCCCACACCCCTTTCAAGAG
>CAJKPX010000028.1 GCA_905201895.1 uncultured Eubacteriales bacterium
GCGGGTTCAACCTCTTCTGCCTCGGCTACCGTAACGGTTGAAGCAATTAAAAAGATTGAAAAGAAAGGAGTTGATACAGATGCGAAGCGTACTCAAATATGCTTGTCTTGTTGCCCTGATCCTTTGTCTGCTCTGCAGCGCTCTTGCCTGCACCCCTACCCCCGATAATAATCCGGACGACCAGTCACAGGAGGAAACCACGGCAGGCGAGGTGTCCACCGATGACGAGACAACTTCCGAGGAAGAAACCACCGATGGCGTGACAGGTGATGAAGCAACCACCGAGGATGTGACCACCGAGGAAGCAACCACCGTAGATGGCCCCGGCCTTGAGCTTTACCCCGACGAAACCGACGCCGATTTTGACGGTGTAGTCCGCAATTGAGCAGTCCATCCACCTGCAGTGACAGGGAAAAAATAATTTGGAGGAAGAAAAACATGAAAAACAACATCATCCGCGCATTGCTTCTGATGCTTTGCTGCTGCATGATCCTGGGGGCCTTTGCGGGCTGCCAGACCACCACGCCCCCCAACAACGGTGACGGCACCGATACGAGCGGCGGAGGAGACGCAACCGATCCGAACAACGGGACCACCGGCGAGGCAACCACCGAGGAGGTGACCACCGAGGAGCCCGAAACCGAGCCGGTTGAGGAGCTTCCCGAGGTGCAGTACAACAAGGAATTTGTCATGTACATGCGCAACACCGACTACTACATTTCCGAGCAGTATATCGAGGAGCTGTCGGGTCAGTATTCGATCGTTGACGCTGCCGTTTACTTCCGCAACCTTGCGGTTGAGGAGCGCTTCGGCGTGGAGATCAAGATCGTCAAGGCAGCGGGCGGCAACACCGACACCTCTGCAATGGAGTCGATCAAAACCAACACCTGTGATCACGATGTGATTGTCAGCCACGGTCGCTCGATGTTCACCTACGCAATGAACAATACCCTTGTTGACTGGAACGATCTGCCCTATGTTGATCTGACCAAGCCCTGGTGGAATCAGGGGATGATCAACGATTTCACCGTAAACGGCGTGCTCTACTGCCTGGCAGGCGACATCAGCTACCAGAGCCTTGGAGCAACGCTGGGCATGGTCTTCAACAAGGACGTTTGCGATCTGCTTGAGATGGACTATCCCTACGATCTCGTTCTGAATAACGAGTGGACCTGGGAGGAGTTCAAGACGATGACCGAGAAGGCAAAGCAGGAGCTTTCGGGTAATGACATTCTCAATCCCGAGGACGGCGACGTGATGGGCTATGCAACCTGCTATTGGAGAGGTCCTATGACCGTTCTCTATTCGGGTGGCGGTGCGATCGTATCCAAGAACGATGAAGGAACCGAACTTGAGCTCACTCTTTACAGCGCACGAAACGAGCGGATCTTCAGCGACTATTTCGAGCTGCTCTCGCAGGAAAACAACAAGCTCTACAACTACGGTGCCTACTCCGTTGAGGGCTTCCACAAGACCTTTGCAAAGGGCAAGGTGCTCTTTATTGATACCCGCCTGTACGATATCCGCTACATCATCGAGAACAACTTTGCAAACTACGGTGTTATCCCGTGGCCGAAGTACGATGAGTACGTTGAGGAGTATTACTCCTGGTGTGATGCCGTTGGTAATACCTTCGGTGTTCCGAGATGCCACGATAAGGAGCGTCTGGAGTACATCAGCGTCATCCTCGAGGCACTTTCCGCAGAGGGCTACCGTGAGGTTATGCCTACCTTCTATGAGGACGTTCTGCAGGCAAAATATGCAAATGACCCCGATGCATTTGACTGCATTGACCTGATTAAGGCAGGCAGAAAGTATGATATCGCCTCCTACATGCAGGAGAATATGGGTGCTGTTTCGAGCCCCGGACCGAACCTGATCGATACCACGACCGGTGAGTTCAAGGATTTCTCCAACTGGTACAGCGGCGTTGAGGGCACTGCAAAGCAGAACCTCAAGCTGGTTAACAAGCTCTTTGAGCTGGTAACCTGATCCGTTTGAATGCGATGGACCGAACAACGGGCGGTGGGGATTCCCGCCGCCCATTATTGAAAGGAAGAAAACACGAATGAAACGTTTTTTGTCAATCCTTTTGGCAGCAGTGATGCTGCTTTCCTGCTTGACGCTCACGCCGTTTGCCGCCGATGAGCCGTCTGCGCTGCCCGAGCTTTTGATCACCGAGATTTCGATGACGGCAAACACGTCGAGCAACACCGACGTCACCAAGGATAAGTGCGGCTTTATCGAAATCTACAACACCACCGATGAGCCGATTGACCTCTCCGAGTATTACCTGATCTATGATTCCAACGCATACGCGATGGGTCAGACCCTCGGCAAGCAGCAGATTGCGGTTCCGGGAACGGTGCTTGCTCCCGGTCAGGTGGGCATTCTCTATCTCCAGCGAAATGCATCGTTCACGGTGGAGCAGTTTAAGGCATATTACACCGAAACGCTCAACGATGCCTACGATTGTTCCGATTTTGAGGATGCGCTCATCGTTGCGATTACGCCCACCAACGTTCCCGGCGTTCTCAACAGCACTCCCTTTGTTTACGGTCTGGCGCACGGCTCCAAGCTGAGCGAGCTGATTATCGACGCCGACCATAGCGATTGGACCTGTTGGGTTGTTTATGCCTCCTACTGTGCAATCGGTGCACAGCTCGGCTTCAACACCAAGGGCGACCCCAATTCCTGGCAGTCGATCGCAAGCTGCCGCGCAACCGATTCCAACGCATTTTTCTGGTACACCACCAACATCATTCCCGCAACCTCGGTCAACTACGTTTACGGAATTGACGGAGAGGGTGAGTGGAATCAGGGTCAGCAGTTCACTGCAGGCTGCCTGCAGATGAGCCCCGGCTCGCTGCTCAATTGGCAGATGGCACAGCTGCAGGGGCGCGATCCCTCGCTCGTGATCTCCGCAATTACGGCAAACACCGCAGATATCACTGCCACCTTTGGCGGAACCGAGTACACCTCCGATGGCTATGAATATATGACGGTCATCAATGCGGGTGTGGATGCGGTAAACCTCTATGATTACAGCATCGTTGCCAATCTCGGACGCTATGACGAGCCTGCGCAGACATATCAGCGCGCGTATTTTACGCATTGGGATTATCTGATTCCCGCAGAGCAGGGTAATATCTGGGGCTACGATACCGCTGCACAGAATTATGCTGCGGATATGATCCGGAACCCCGCACGCAATGAGGGCTGGCTCCTGCCGGGTGAAACCGCGGTGATCTGGTTCTACACGCAGGCAAATCTCGGCGCAAAGACCACCTTTGCAGATTTCAAAACGCACAATGAGCTGGGCGAGGACGTTAAGGTTTTTGCGGTTGACGCAAACAACGACGCATCGGGCACCGCAACCTATGAAAAACGCTTCGGTCTGGAGAACACGGGTCATAACGTATACGGTCTTGCACGCAACGATGCGCTGACCCGAGAGAACGGGTTGATTGTTCCCGAGACTATCACCTATGAAAACGGACGTGATTTCGGCACGAGCGGCGTTGCTGTTTCGGACGTGGAAAGCTTTGTGTTCCTCTCCTACACCATGCTCACGGGTATCGCGGGCACGGTTTCGTACGACATTGCCAATGCAACCACCCAGAAGAACCTCACGACCTTTGAGGAGGGTGTTCCGGTGCTCTACCGTTGGGACGCTGTCGACGGAAAGGCAGACCGCATCGGTGCCTACCTTGCGATCTCCTACGTGATGTCCTCCTGCTCCAAGGTGAACAAGTCCAACGTGTGGACCACCGCCGCATCCAACTCGGGCACGGCAAACTATTGGGCACCTCAATATAAGATCATGAGCTTCGTGGATTGGAATGCCAAGGCAGGCGAGCTGATTGAGGAGCAGGCGGAGGGCACGCTGCTCGCACGCGGCGAGGCAACGCTCACGCTCGTTGGCTACCAGACCAATGATGAGGGTCAGATCCGCGTGATCTCGGTTCTGGATGACCGCCTTGCATACGATGAATTCGGCTATGAGATCACGGTTAGCTGGGGTGAGGGACAAACCGCAAGCGAAACGGTGGTCGGAGGCGGCGTTTATACGTCGATCTTCGCCAAGGAGAATGGCGTTGCCGTCAGACACACCGCCGAGGACCTCGGCGGCAGAGAGTTTATCGGCGCTCTGATCCTGCCCGAATTTGCCAATGCAACCGGAACGGTGACCTACACCGTTAAGCCCTACACCGTAGCGGTTGGCTCGACCGACCGTGTCTACGGCACCGTTAAGACCTTTGATATCGTAAAATAAACCATTCAAACGGCGGGTCGTCGGGAGTCTGTGCGACGACCGATGATCCGCCCTTTCACATAAAGAGGAAACTATATGAACGATCGACTTTATCAATACTACGTGCTTGACCGCACACACCGTTCGCTCCGAAGCAGGTGTGAAATTGATTTTGGTGCGAATTTTGCAGCAGAGGGGCTCTCGCCCGAGGAGCGCATGGTTCGTCGCTTTGAGACGCTGTGCGCCGCAGAGGTACCGCACATTCATCCCGAGGAAAAGATCGTGATGATGCGTACCGTGGCAAACATCCCCGATTGCTTCACCGAGGCGGAGTGGGCAGATATCCGCTCGTCTCACTATATCCATGAGTTGGGCTACGTGTCCAATCTTTCTCCCGACTATGAAAGCACCATTCGCGTGGGTCTCCTTTCGCGCAGAGAGACGGCAGATGTTTATCAGACGCGCATGATCGACGCGATTTTGGGTCTATGCGACCGTTATGCTGCCGAAGCCGAGCGGATCGGCAGACAGGACGTTGTGGAGGTGTTCCGCCGTGTTCCGCGCTACGGTGCACGCAACTTCCGCGAGGCGCTGCAGTTCTTCCGTATTCTGCACTACGCTCTTTGGCTTGAGGGCGATTATCACAACACGGTCGGCAGATTTGACCAATATATGTATCCCTATTTTGCCCGTGACCTTGAGGCGGGTGTCTACACACGCGAGAGCGCGCTCGAGCTGGTGGAGGATTTCTTTCTCTCCTTCAACAAGGACAGCGACCTCTACGTTGGCGTTCAGCAGGGCGACAACGGACAGAGCATGGTGCTCGGCGGCATGGATGCCGAGGGCAACGATTGCTTTAATCTGCTCTCCGAGCTCTGCCTTGAGGCGAGCCGCAATCTGCGCCTGATCGACCCCAAGATCAATCTGCGCGTTTCCAAAAAGACGCCGCTTTCGATCTATGAGAAGGGAACCGAGCTGACCCGTGTCGGACTCGGATTCCCGCAGTATTCCAATGATGACGTGGTGATCCGCGGGCTTGAGCGCCTCGGATATGACCGCGCCGATGCCATCAACTACGTGGTTGCCGCATGCTGGGAATTCATTATCCCCGGTGTGGGCGACGACATCGCCAATATCGGTGCGGTGAATTTTCCCGCGCTGGTCGACCGCGTTTTGCGCGCATATTTGCCCACGGGCGGTGATTTCGACGGGCTGTTGCAGGCTGTACGCGATGAGGTTCGCGCCGAGTGTGACCGCATTACCGAGTCGGTCAAGGACGTGTGGTTCGTGCCCTCGCCCTTTATGGATCTGCTCCGAAGCGGACGCAAATATCGCAATTTCGGTCTGCACGGCTCGGGCATTGCCTGTGCCGCCGATGCGCTTGCAGCGGTGGAGCGCTACGTTTACCGCGAGCAGAGCGTAACTGCTGCCGAGCTGATCGGCGCGATGGACGCAAACTTTGAGAACACCCCCGAGCTCTTCCACCGTCTCCGCTTTGAGGCACCCAAGATGGGAACGGGATCGCCCGATGCCGATGCAATGGGCGGACTGCTGCTCGACGCCTTTGCCGATGCCCTTGAGGGCAAGCGCAATTGCCTGGGCGGTGTGTGGCGTGCGGGCACGGGTACGGCAATGTTCTATCTGTGGCATGCGCGCGAGCTTGGGGCAACCGCCGACGGTCGCTGTGCGGGCGAGCCCTTTGGAACCAATTTCTCCCCCAGCCTGTTTGCGCAGATTCCCGGACCGCTGACCGATATCGAATCCTTCACCGCGCATGATCTCACACGCACGATGAACGGCGGTCCCCTCACGCTCGAATTTGCGGCGGATATCTTCCGCAATAGCGAGAGCATCGGTAAGGTCGCCATGCTCATCAAGTATTTCATTGAGCGCGGGGGACATCAGCTGCAGCTCAACGCAGTCAATCCAGACGCCATGCGTGCCGCACAGGAAAACCCCGATGCTTACCGACAGCTCGTTGTGCGCATCTGGGGATGGTCGGCATATTTCGTGGAGCTCGACCGCGAATTCCAGGAGCACGTGCTTGCACGTCAGGAATATTCGGTCTGACGCCGCCGTATACGATTAAAAATGAAGGGTCTGATTTTTGATATCAAGGAATTCGCTCTGCACGACGGAGAGGGCATCCGCACAACCGTGTTCTTCAAGGGATGCCCCCTGCGTTGCATCTGGTGTCACAATCCCGAGGGACTGCGTGCCACGCGGGAGGTCTACCTCAAGCAGAACGGATGCCTCGGATGCGGACTTTGCAGGCAGCCTTGCACGCATCCCGAATGTCAGGGACTTGGCAGATGCCTGCATATCTGCCCGAAAAATCTGGTGAGCGCGTCGGGCACCGAGTGGGAGTGCGACGCGTTTGCCGAGCGACTGCTCGGTCATGCGGCCTTTTTTGCGAGCATGGGCGGCGGGATCACGCTCTCCGGCGGAGAGCCGCTCCTGCAAGCCGATTTTTGCGAGGAGCTACTCAAAAAGCTGCACGGTCGGGTGCATTGCACGATCGAAACGTCGGGGTATGCCAGTGCCAACGATTTTGCACGCGTGACCGATTTGTGCGATTTTGTAATCATGGACCTCAAGATTGCCGACTCCGACCGACACCTCGAATTCACGGGTGTGCGCAACGAGCGCATTCTTGAAAATGCGGCACGTCTGCAAAAATCGGGCAAGCCGCACCTGTTCCGCATTCCCCTGATCCCGCAGATCACCGATACCCCCGAAAATCTCGCGGCCCTCGCCGTGATCGCAGCAGAGAGCGAGGTGGAGCTTCTGCCGTATAACCGTCTCGCCCCTGCAAAATACGCGGGCGTGGGCAGAAGATTTACCGATCGCATTAACCCCGACGCTGCGCGAGAGGTTGACCTCTCGCTTTTTCGCCGCGCGAGAATGAGAAAATAACCGTAGGAGAACGTACTATGAAAACGATGAATTGGAGCTCGATCGTCTGGACTGATCGTGAGGGGAACCGTCGCACGCCCGAGGAGGGGTGTGAAGTTTCCTTCCGTTATGAGACCTTTGACGGCGGCTACGTTTGCTACGTGACCGCGCATGCCGATGCGGGCTTTGACGGCGACGAGAGCCTGATTCTGCGCCCCGATATTTCCGACACCTCGGATTATCTTTCGATCGTCAATCACTCTCCGTATTGGTGCCGTCCCGCATGGGGCACGAGCCTCTCGGAGCTGCACAAGAGAACGCAGGAGCTGCTCATCCGCGACGGTGATACCTTCCGTTGTTATCTGCCGCTCTGCGCTGATACCTTCAAAACGCTTCTGCGCGGCGGTGAGGAGGGCATGGAGTTCTTTCTCTATTCCAACTGCAGCGGCATGACCGATTGCAGTGACCAGCCTGCGTTTATTTGCATGGAGGGCGCTGATCCGCTCGCGCTTCTGCACAAGATTGCAAAAAAAGCCGCAGACGTGCTCGGAAACGGCTTGCAGATGCGCTCCGAGAAGCAGATGGCAGAGGTGTTTGAATATCTTGGATGGTGTTCGTGGGATGCGCTCCAGATCCGCGTGAGTCACAAGGGGCTGATGGAAAAGGTGGAGGAGTTCGTCACCAAGGGCGTGCCCGTTCAGTTTGCCATCATTGATGACATGTGGGCGGATATTCCCGGACTCAACGATCTCCCCGAGGACGTCGACCGCCACACGATGATTAAATGCATGCATGCAAGTAAGATGCGCAATTTTGCGGGAGATCCCGAGAGATTCCCGGAGGGGATCGAGGCGGCAATCCGCGATATGAAGGCGGCAGGCATGCCTCGTGTTGGCATCTGGTTCCCAACCACGGGATATTGGAGCGGCTTCGTTCCCGAGGGCGCCGAGGCAGAGAGACAGGCGGAAAACACGATCCTCACCGAAGCGGGGCAGTATATCGTTGCACCCGAGGTAGAGAAGGCGACCCGACTGTTTTCCGATCTCTGCTCGCGCGTCAAGGCGTGGGGCGGCAGCTTCGTTAAGATCGACAACCAGGGATTCCATAACCGCTATCAGGACGTCACCCCGATCGGAAAGAGTGCGCGCGCGATCCAAAGCGCGATTGACACCGCAACCGAGACGCATTTCGACGGTGCGCTCATCAACTGCATGGGTATGCCGTCCGAGTGCATGTTCAACCGACGCTCCACGGTCAGCCGTTGCTCCGACGATTTTCTTCCCGAGAGCCGCGAATGGTTTGCAAAAAATATTCTGCAATGCGCCTACAACGGTCTGCTCCAGGGACAGTATTACGTCAACGATTGGGATATGTGGTGGACCGATGACGAGCAGGCGAGAAAGAACAGCCTTTGCCGCGCGGTAAGCGGTGGACCGATCTATATCAGCGATAAGATCGGACGCACCAATCCCGAGATACTCAAGCCGATTACCCTGAAAAACGGGCGTCTGCTGCGTTGTGACGAGAGCGCAACCCCCACGGCAGATTGCCTGATGGTCAATCCCACCGCATCGGGTAAGGTGTTTAAGATTCGCAACCGCGTCGGCTCGGCAGGCGTTGCGGCGGTGTTCAACATCGACGCGGAAAACCGTGCAGTCAGCGGTAGCCTCAAGCCCACCGAAACGGGCGTTGCGGCGGGTGACTATGCCTACTACGAATATTTCACGGGTACCTGCGGTATCCTGCGAGAGGGAGAGTCGATCGAGTTGACGCTCAAGCATAACGATGAGTTCCGTCTGTATACCTTCGTTCCCTACACGGGTAGCGCGGTCTGCATCGGCAGAACCGATCTCTACGTTGGCGTAAAGGCGGCAGAGATGGGCGAGAACGGCAGCGTGATGCTTGCCGAGGGCGGCTCAGTCGGATTTGTTTCCGAGACGCCCGTGCAGGTCCTTGCAAACGGAGAATCCCTGCCCACCGAGCGATGCGGCTGTCTCACCACCGTCACGGTGGCTCCCGAGATCACCGTACTCGAGATCCGATAAAACAGAACGACCGACCGAGAGCTGCCGAGCGCAGAGCGGTCGGTCGCATTTTTATAAAAATTGTAACATTTTTTTGCGAGGACTTGATTTTTGCCATTGGGTTGGGTATAATAGAGTGGCATGAGAAAAAACGGAAGGGGAGGGACGAGAGATGCGAATTCTGATCGCCTATGCGAGCAAAAACGGAACGGCGAGGTCATGCGTTGAGCGATTGGTCGAGCGGCTCGGAAAGAAGGACGTCACGGTTGTTGACCTTGCACGCAAGAGCGTCGATCCTGCCGAATTTGATCTGATTGTGTTTGGATCGTCGGTTTATTTCGGTAAGCTCCGCCCGCAGGCTCACGCCTTCCTGAAATCCTACGAGCAGACCCTGTGCGAGAAAAAAACGGTCCTGTTCCTCTGCTGTGGGCTGGAGGAGGAGTATGACTATTACTGCGAGAAGCTGTTTTCCAAGCGTCTGCGTGACAGCGCGCTGCAATGCATTTTTTTCGGAGGCTCGCTCAAAACCGATGGTGTCCCATTTTTTGACAAGCTCATTCTGCGCTCCATGCGTTCCTCGCTTTTCGAGGCGGATATGGACAACGGCGAATATGTTGCCAA
The DNA here is from genome assembly GCA_905201895.1 of uncultured Eubacteriales bacterium. Taxonomy (GTDB): domain Bacteria; phylum Bacillota; class Clostridia; order Oscillospirales; family CAG-272; genus UMGS1865. Next base: position 9,796 of record CAJKPX010000028.1, read on the forward strand.
CCTGCCAACGGTTCTGCCCGAGAACGTCGATAAGCTCGCCTCCCAAATCTGCACGATGCTCTCAAGCCCCGATTTCGCAAAGAAAATAAACAATTGAATGCATCCCAAAACGTTACTCTTTTGTTATTTTGACGAAACAAAAAAGATTGACAAAGCCCGTGTTTTGTGTTATAATAATTTGGTAACGAAAATGACCCATTAGCTCAGAAGGTAGAGCACATGACTTTTAATCATGGTGTCCGGAGTTCGACTCTCCGATGGGTCACCAAATAAAACGAGGTACTGCAACGCAGTACCTCGTTTTATTTTGAGATCGCAAAGGAGTCGAACTCTGCAAGCGAAGCTTGCCGGGAACGCGTGGCAGGAGGAATAAAGGGGGACGGAGAGGGTTTCCGCGCGTTTGAGTTCCTGACGCCTCCGTGTTACATTCATTTCTTTCTCAAATCCTTTTGCATAAAATATTCCTTCAGCAGCCGTCCGTCCTTCAATTTGAAGGCATTGGGGCGCTCGCCAACGATTTCAAAGCCGAATTTTTCATAGAGTGCTCGCGCACGATCATTTCCTTCTAAAAATTCGAGCTCCAAAATCTCGATCTCGGGACGTGCTTCGGCAACGGCGATCAACTCCGTGAACATGGCAGAGCCGATTCCAAGTCCCCAATATTTTTTAATCAGCGCAATATGAACACTCGCTCGATGCGCCATTTTGATGGCTCGGTTAAAATTGATTTCACAGTTTCCCGCAATCTCACCGTCAATATAGCAAGCAATGGATAGAGCTGTGGAAGATGCGCGAAGCCCCTCGACCCACAGCTTTTCACCCTCGATTGTGATGCCTTGCCATTCTTCAGGATAACGGATTAAAAAGTCGGTCTCTCCGCATGCCGTTTTGATGTAGCGGAGCATTCCCTCGGCATCGGTTGCGCAGGGCGTTTTCAAAATTGCGGTTTTTCCGTTTTTGAGCAATATGCTTCGAGCCTCAAGGATCATCCTTTTCACCGTCCTTATCGTTGTTTTGAGTATAGAGCGATTATAGCATGTGTTTTGAATGATGTCAATAGAAAAATATCAAATATTTTTCAAATACCCTTGCATAATCGAATTTTATGTGATATAATTAGTTCATCATATCATGCTTTTTGATATGAACAATCAAAAGGCTGTTTCTTTTGCCTAAAAAAACAAAAAGGAGATCCAAACATGAAAAAGACAGTATCCGTTCTGCTCGTTCTTTGCATGATCCTTGCGATGACCGCAACGCTTGCATCCTGTGGACACAAGTGCGAATTCTCCACCGAGTGGAGCAAGGACGCAACCTCTCACTGGCACGCTTGCACGGGTAAGGACTGCGAGGAGATCGCCGACAAGGCTGATCACACCTGGGACGACGGTGAAATCACCACCAAGGCAACCCAAGAGGCTGACGGCGTTAAGACCTTCACCTGCGAGGTTTGCGCACAGACCAAAACCGAGTCGGTTGCCTTCACGGGAATGACCGAGGATGAGTGGAATGCAGCACTTGTTGATTCGGTTTTTGAAAACTTCTGCTACACCGAGGTTGCCAGCACAAATGGCAGCGGCGTATCAGTTGATACCGAAACAATCTATAAGTTCACTAAGGACATTGCATGGGCAAAGATGACCATGGCAGGTGAGAGCCAGGATAGCTTTGCTCCCGATAAGGCATCTGCCGACATGGTTCGCGAGCAGCTCGTGGATTCGCTCAAGGAGCTTGCTTCCTACGATAACTTTGCTTATGATGCAGCAACCAAGACCTACAAGGCAACCAAGGATGTTGAGATCACGGGTATTGGCGTCAGCACCGATGACGTGACGATCACCTTTGCCGATGGAAAGATCGTTAAGGTTGAGTATAGCGTAGCGTTCGAGCAGGAGGGCATTGATTTCACCGCTACCTCCGCCATTACCATTTCGGATTACGGCACCGTGGTGCTCACGCCTCCCGCAAACTGAAAACAGATCACATAGCTTTGATACAAAAGAGAGCCGAATGCGAAATCGCATTCGGCTCTCTTTTGTATTGATTGGCTAACCGACCGTGATCCGCGCAACCCGTCCCCAGGGCGGCTCCACCTTTTCATTGTTGAGCAGCCACAAAACAGGGATGCCGCGCGCAAGAAGGACGTTGCGAAGATCAACTCCATCAAAAAGGAGATTGAGGCTCTTGAGAAGCAGATCAAGGAGCTTGGGAGAACGAGGCACGATATGGAGATCAAGAACGGTCTCCGCGAACGTGTGAAGCGTTTGAAAGCGGAAGCAAAGACCGTGAATGCTCGCGCTTACGGTGTTGCCTCAATTCTATTTTACACCATGCCGTGCACCAAAAATGTCACACAGAGGCTTGTATAACGAAATAAATTATGATATAATAAAATAAAAAACGGGAAAGGTCTTGAGGTGACGAAATGGCACAGGGAAAAAAGACGGTGATTTTGCACGTGCTTGACGTGCTGCGGCAGTATTCCGATGCGGAGCATCGACTCAGCGTTGCCGACATTGTGGAAATTCTGGAGCGCGACTATGACACGGTGGTTGACCGCAAAACCGTTAAGCGCAACCTGGAGGAGCTTCGCGACCTGGGTTACCGCATCAACGCAACCGACCGAATTCGGAAAAAACGAGACGGAAGCGAGGAGATCATGCAGAGTGATTGGTATCTCTCCTCCGAATTTTCCGAGCCCGAGCTGCGCCTGATCATTGATAGTCTCGCCTGCTCGCGTCACGTTTCGCAAAAGCAGCTTTCCATGCTCATCAAAAAGATCGAGGGGCTGGGAAACAAATATTTTTCCAAGAAGGTCCGACACACCAGGGCGCTGCATCAGTCGCTTCCCGAAAACGCCGATTTGTTTCTTAACGTGGAGCTGCTCGATGAGGCGATCAATGCACGCAGGCAGGTCACTTTTGTTTACCACGATTACGGAACCGACAAAAAAATGCACCCGCGCACCGATTCCGAGGGGCGCGAGCGGCGCCACGTGGTTAACCCCTATCAGATGATCGCGGCAAACGGACGCTACTATCTGATCGGAAACTACGATAAATACGACGGCATTGCGCATTGTCGCATCGACCGCATCAAGGGCATCCGCATTCTTGACACCCCCGTGAAAAAGCCCGAGCTTGTCAAGGGGCTCGAGAACGGGCTCGACCTGCCAACGCACATGGCAGAGCATATCTATATGTTCGGAGGGGAGTGCGGTATGGTGACCTTCCGCGCCGACCGACGGATCATCAACGACGTGATTGATTGGTTTGGCACCGACGTTTTCTTTTTCGGTGAGACCGAGGATGAGGTAAACGTATCCGTTCGAGTCAACTATAACGCCATGAAATATTGGGCAATGCAATACGGCTCCTTTGTCACCGTCACCTCGCCCCCCTCGCTTGTGGAAACGATCAGGAGGGATATTGCCCTCATGAGCGAGAAATATCACGCCTCCGAGCCATGATTTGCGTGCGCGTGCGCAGATGACCTTGCGCAAAGTGAACGTGCAATACGGCACGGCAGAGATTTTTAACCGTTCAAACGTATAAAAAACGGACCATTTTCTTCCGAAAACCGTCTTGATAGTAGATTGATTTTTTTGCCAAATGTGTTATAATGTAGATAACGAAAGAGCATGCGCGCGTCGGGCAGACCGCGATGCAACGGAGGAGCTTGCAATATGAAGAAAATCGGAAAAGAAGTACTGTTTCTCAAAACGGGGGAGGGCAATCCCCGTAACGGTGAGGGCACCTTTATCCGCCTGCGGGACGGTCGCCTGATGCATTTGTATACCGAATACTGCGGTGACGCGTGGGTGGATCACGCCGTGGCAAGGCTCTCCGCCTGCTATTCCTCTGACGAGGGTGAGAGCTGGAGTGTGCCTACCGTTTGCATAGAAAAGGATGAAAAAGCCGAAAACATCATGTCTCCCAGCCTGTTCCGTATGAAAAATGGGGAATTGGGCATGGTCTATCTGCGCAAGGAGCGCAAGCACGGGGATGCGAACGAAACGAGCGAAAACGGAATTGTTTGCATGCCGATGTTCGTTTTCTCTGCGGATGAGGGCATGACTTGGAGTGAGCCGACCGTGTGCGGCGTGGAGGAAGGCTATTACTGTGCCATCAACGATGGGGTGGCGCTGCAAAAGGACGGCAGAATTTTGTTGCCCATGTCTCATCACGGTGCCTTTTTCAATATTGCGGGCAAGAATGAAAATAGCCTGGAGCTCAATAAGATGCGGGAGGGCGGCAGCGTGGTGATCGCTTATTCCGACGACTGCGGAAGAACCTGGAGCACGCTCGCGCACCGTTTTTACTCTCCCTTCGCCGATAGTGTGGGACTTGGTGAGCCCGGTATTTACGTGCATGAAAACGGCGATCTTTGGATGTATTGCCGCACTGCATACGGACATCAATACCAATCCTACTCGCGTGACGGCGGTATCACATGGACTCCCATGGCTCCCAATTTCTGCTTTACCTCGCCCGATGCGCCGATGCGCGTCAAAAAGGTGGGAAAATATACTGTTGCGGTATTCAACCCGTTAGCCTATAACTGCCTGCGCACCGATTTTTCCAAGCGCGGTAACACCAAGCGGACGCCCTTCGTTTGCGCGGTCAGCACCGATGACGGTCATTCCTTTGATACCACCGGCAAGCCTCCGGTTGGAGGCGCGCTTGCATATTTTGCGGAAAGCGCGTATCTGTTGGAGGACGATTACCGCGACAGCTACTGCTATCCCGCGATCATCGAGACGCGTGACGGATTCCTCGTTTCCTATTATCACAGCAACGGCGGAACCTACACGCTCTGCAGCACCAAGATCACCAAGGTTCGTTTTGAGGAGATCGAAGAATCATAAATTGAAAACGCAGCGGTCGGACATCGTGTCTGACCGCTCTCTTTTTTTTGGTAAAATACGCCATAGGGCTTGAAAAAAACTGAAAAAGTGATATAATGATAACAGAGCCTCTCCGAGGGAGACGGCAAAATGAAAAAGAAAAGGCAGGAGATCACGATGCGTCCCACACCGAGAAACTATGCAATCTGGCCCTCCGTTGTTCTGGAGGACCGTCCCACCGAAATGATCATCACCCCCACAGAGCGTGCGTTTTTGTTCTTTGAGGGCGAGGAATATCAGGTTTCGATTATCCCCGTCAATAGCGATGAGACCGAATACCAAAACTCCAAGGAGCGCCGCGAGGTGCTCACGGTCAAGGCACACAACGGTATTCTGCGCTTCACCTATACCTTCCGCGGAGAGCAGGAATATAGCCTGCTGCTCGATCGCGGTGAAAAGCATTTGCAGGACCTCTGGGTCTATTCGCTCCATGAGGACCTCTACGCCCTCAAGCCGCTGCTTGGCGACCTCCATTCGCATAGCTACCGCTCCGACGGAAAGCGCGATCCCGCCGCTCTGGCAGGTCATTTCCGCGAGCAGGGCTACGATTTCTTCGCGCTCACCGACCACAACCGCTATTATCCCGGCGGCGAGATCGACGAGACCTATGCAGGCGTCAAGACCGGCTTTACCCGTGTGTTCGGCGAGGAGGTTCACACCCCGGGCAGCATGGTTCACATCGTGCACGTTGGCGGAAAGAGAAGCGTAACCGAGCAGTATATCAACGACGAGGAGGGCTTTGAGCGCACCGTTACCGAGGAATATGAGCCTCGCGTTCCCGATTGTGTACCCGAGCACCTGCGCCGCCGCTATGCAAAGGCACAGTGGGCGTGCGACCGCATCCACGAGGCAGGGGGACTTGCGATCTTCGCGCATCCCTTCTGGCGCCCGGGTGGATCTCGCATCTATAACGTATACGATGAATTCGCATTTCTGCTCCTCAAGAGCGGTATGTTCGACGTTTACGAGCTGGTTGGCGGCATGGGATTGGGCGGTGTAAACCGTTCGGTTGCCATGTGGGCTGATCTGCGTGCCGAGGGACTCAAGATTTCGGTGGTCGGCTCGAGTGACGTGCACGGGCTGGAGCGCTCCAAGGAATTCCCGGGACATTTCACCATCTGTTTTGCAAACGAGAACGAAAATGATTCGATCATCGACGCGATCCGCCAAGGAAACAGCGTTGCCTGCGAGCTCGACGGATTTGAGTATGACCGCATCTACCGTTGCTACGGCAGCATGCGTCTGGTGGGATATGCACAGTTCCTTCTGCGCACCTTCTTCCCACAGATGCGTCGCATCGAGTCGGGAGCAGGCGTTGCCATGCGTGCCTACGCCATCGGCGAAGCAGACGCAGCTCTGGTGGAGCTGCAGGCAGAGCAGGTTGAAAACTTCCGCGCACGCTTCTTCGGCAGAATGGCACCTGTGCTTCCGAGCGCCGAAATGCTTGCCTTTGAGGAAAAATGGCGTGAGCGTCACCTGCAGAGCCCGATCACCAAGGGCAGCCACCTGCACTCCGACGTGGTTCTCAGACAAATTTGATCCAATTTGCTTTTGCGCGGTGAGCCGATCGGCTCACCGCGCCGCTTTTGTGGGTGTTCTGTTTTTCTGTCCCGTGTTGCAACTTTCCTCACTTTCTATCAATTTTTTTGTTGACATTTTTCGAGCGGTTTGTTATAATGATGATAGACACCTCAAAGGAGATCACTTCTGATGAATGAATTGTTACTCGAGCCGCTAAAGGGATATGAGTCGCAGCTTGCGGCGCGACACCGTGAGAATACGGCAGCGTTTTTTGAGGAGCTGCTTGCACGGTCGGGAGTTAATGAGGAGCAAAATCGCGCAACCGTAAAGGAATACGATTCCGAGCAGACGGCGATCGCGGCACTCAACAAGCGCATTTCACGATATCAGCTTTTTCGCGTGCTTCTGATCATCGCGTGTGTGATCGGTGCGGTGCTCCTGATCTTGGGGCTCGCGTTGCCTCACGCATTGCTCATTCCGATCGGAGCCGTGTTGGTTCTTGTTTCGTTGCTTCTCATCTTTCTCAAAATCAATCCACTCATCAAGAGTGTCAAGGCGCTTCTGCCTGCACGCCTTGCGAGAGCGGCGGCACTCTTGGAGGAGGCACACGCGCAGATGGCGCCGCTCAATGCGCTGTTTGACAACACCGACGCCCTTCGTCTGATTGAGCAAACCATCCCCGAATTTTCCTTTGACCTCCATTTCACCGAGCGCAACGAGCGCGCGCTGACCGAGCATTGCAATTTCATCAGCCGTCTTGACGAATGTGAATCGGTGCTCAACACGTTGTCGGGCCGTTTTTACGATAACCCCTTCCTGTTCTACCGCTACCGCCGCCAAACGATGGGAACGAAAACCTATTACGGCTCGCTCACCATCCATTGGACCGAAACCTACCGCGACAGCGAAGGCAAGCTCCGAACGCGACATCGCTCGCAGGTGCTCACCGCGTCGGTCACCAAGCCCATGCCTTACTATTCCACGCATACCGCGCTGATTTACGGCGCCGAGGCAGCCCCCGATCTCACCTTCAGCCGCAGAGCGGCACATAACGAGCGCCTGAGTGAAAAGGAGCGTGACCGCAAGGTGCGCGCGGGCGAGCGCGAGCTGCAAAAGCGGGCAGAGCAATCCACCATGGAGGGCGGCGACTTCCACGAGATGAGCAACACCGAGTTTGACGTGCTCTTTGACGCGCTTGACCGAACCGACGAGCTGGAGTTCCGTCTGATGTATACTCCCCTTGCGCAACGCAACACGGTTGATCTTCTGTGCAGCACTGCGGGGTACGGCGACGATTTCGACTTCCATAAGCGAGGCAGACTCAACTATATCATCAGCGAGCATGCGCAGGGCTGGCATATGAACACCTCGACCTCCAACTACGTCTCGCACAGCGTTGAGATTGCACGCGCCAATTTCCAAAGCTTTAACGAAGCATTTTTCAAGTCGGTTTATTTCGACTCCGCCCCGCTCAGGGCGGTTCCCGCCTATCAGGAGGAGCCCTGCTATTCGCTGCGCGAGCCCGATGCCGATGCGAGCAATTACACCGGATACGAGCACGAATCGCTCGTCAACGCGCTCGGACAGGGGCACTTTGCACCGCGCGATGCCGCTACCGAGTCGATCCTCAAGACCGACTTTTCCGCAAAGAATGCCAAAACCGACCTGGTTACGGTCACGGCGCATGCCTTTGCCGCCTTTGACCGTTTGGACCTCGTTCCGATGTGGGGGGACGACGGCAAGCTGCACAGCGTTCCTGTTCCGTGGGTCGAATACGTCCCGACGGAGCGACGCACCGACGTGGCGGTGATTGCAACCGGGCAGAGCGAGCGCGAATTCCGAGACGCGTCGCAAACGCTTCCGAGCGGCGTGCATTTCCACGGACTCTACGCGTATCTGACCGATGCGTGTGATTGAATTTCGTATGCCAAAACAAAATACATATAACTGAGGAGGTTACATCAAATGGCAAACTTACTCGATGAATTGAGCGACGATATCCGCCCCGAGGGTCTGGATACGCGCGTCATCCCCAAAAAGGTCCCCGTCACGGTTGGCGTGGGCTCCACGATTTTCGAGATTCTGCTCTGGGTTCTCGGCATCATCCCCGGCGTGATCTTCCTTTTCATGAAGATCAAGGCGAAAAACTATTTCCAGCAGCTCGAGCAAAAGATTCAGCGCAATGCGTCGCAGATCGACAACTATCTGGAGCAGCGCGTGATGGTGCTTCAAAACTGCGCACGCCTGCTTGACAAGGCGATCGAGCTCGACAAAACCACCTTTGAGAACATTGCAAAGTATCGCAGCGGTGCCGCTGTTGATGCCGACGGCAGACGCGTGGAGCTGGCGAGCAGCCTCGATTCGCTTGAAAAGAGCGTGAACATTGCGTTTGAGAATTATCCCGATCTCAAGGCACACGAGGAGATCAAGGATGCTATGCAGCAGAACATGTATCTGCAGCGTGAGATCACGGCGGCAAGAGAGCTCTATAACGATACCGTGAACGCATGGAACCGCGATATCTTCGCATGGCCCACCAAAATGATCGTTGCGGCGAGAAACGGCTACACCACCCGTATTCCTTTTATCGCCTCGGCAGAGATCAAGGAAAAGGCAAAGGGCGTGTTCTTCTGATCCCGCATATCCCCAAGGAAGGCTCGAATCGCTTTGATTCGGGTCTTCTTTTTTGCTAAAAAACTTGACATTCGGGGTGGGGTGTATTATAATAAAGGTATCATAGAAAAAAGGAGACGCCCTATGTTCAAACAAGAGCTTTCAGCTTGGTTATTCCGCTTGGACGGCGAGGCACCGATCGCCTGCACCGTACCCTGCTCGATGTATAGCATTCTGCTCGATCACGGCAAGATCGAGGATCCCTTCTTCCGTTCCAACGAGAAGGAGCTTACCCGACTTTCCGAAAAGAACTGTTCCTTTGAAACCACTCTCACCGTCACCGAGGAGACCCTTGCGCACGATCACGTCCTGCTCCGTTTCGACGGCATTGATACGATTGCCGAGATCACGCTCAACGGCAGACGGCTGGGACGCACCGAAAACATGCACCGCAGCTATGAGTTCGACGTGCGCGACCGACTGACGGCAGGGGAGAACACCCTCACTGTGCAGATTTCCTCGCCGCTTGCGTATATGCGTGAGTGGCAGAAAAAGCACTACCTCGCGGGCAACGGTCAGTCGATCGACGGCGTGGCACAGATTCGCAAGGCGTCCTACATGATGGGCTGGGACTGGGGTCCCGAGCTCCCCGATATGGGTCTTTGGAAGCCCGTGACTCTGATCGCCTACAATGTTGGCAGGCTCGGCACGCCTGCCTTCCGTCAGTTCCACCGCAACGGCAGGGTTGACCTGCTCTGCACAACCGATTATGAGGGCGACGCATCGCTCGTCACGCGCTTCACGCTCACCTCTCCCGACGGGAGCGAGACCGTGACAGGCGAGGCTGACGTCGACGGTGAGGCAATGCTCACGGTGGAAAATCCGCAGCTCTGGTGGCCGCACGGCTACGGTGAGCAGGCACTCTACCAAATGACCGTCACCCTGCAAACGGCAGATGGCACGGTGCTTGACGAAAAGACCTATTCGCTCGGTCTGCGAACCCTCACGGTCAGCACCGCAAAGGATCGCTACGGTGCCGAATTCTGCTTCGTGGTCAACGGAGAAAAGATCTTCTCGATGGGCGCAAACTACGTTCCCGAGGACAATCTGCTCAACCGCCTCTCGCCCGCCCGCACCGAAAAGCTCATCCGTCAATGTGCGGAGGCAAACTTCAACACCATTCGCGTTTGGGGCGGCGGCTTCTATCCACACGACTATTTCTACGATCTTTGCGACCGCTATGGTCTGATCGTTTGGCAGGATTTCATGATCGCCTGCAACTGCGTCTGGCTCACGCCCTCGCGCGAGGAGAACCTGATGGCAGAGTTCCGCGAAAATCTGCTCCGCATCCGCCACCACGCATCGCTCGGTCTGCTCAACGGAAACAATGAGGTCGAGGAGGCGATGGCATCGGGCAAGCCGCCGCGCAACACCCCCGTTTTGCTCGCCGACTACGTGCGCCTCTACCACAATCTCCTGCCCGAGCTTTGCGAGGAGCTCGCGCCCGATTCCTTCTATTGGCCGTCCTCACCTGCCTCCACGCAGTATTTCGACGGCAAGCCCGGGGACGAAAACTACGGCGACGCGCATTGCTGGACGGTTTGGCACGGCAGAAAGCCCTACGAATACTACCGCGAGCGCTTCTTCCGCTTCTGCTCCGAGTTCGGCTTTGAGGCACTGCCCGAGCCCAAGACCGTGGAGTCCTTCACCAATTCCGGCGACCGCAACCTGTTCTCGCCCGTTCTGCTCACGCACCAGAAATGCGCAGGCGGCAACGGCAAGCTGATGTCCTATCTGTCGGACTACTACCTCTATCCGCAAAGCTTCCTCGGCGTGATCTACGGCTCGCAGCTTTTGCAGGCAGACGCAATCCGCACCGCGGTTGAGCATTTCCGCCGCAATCGCGGACGCTGCATGGGCTCGCTCTATTGGCAGCTCAACGATTGCTGGCCCACCGTTTCCTGGGCATCCCTCGACGGTGCAGGGCGTCTCAAGGCGCTCCATTACGCCGCACGCAAATTCTACGCCCCCGTTCTGCTCTCGGCACACGAGAATGGCACGCACGTAACCTTCAATCTTTCCAACGAGCAGAGAGGTGCATTCAAGGGCGCGATTCGTCTCACAGTGCGCACCCCCGATTTTGCCGAGGTGTGGAGCGAGACCTTCGAGGTGAGCGCGGCACCGCTCTCATCTGCTGATGTTAAGGCTGTGGAGTTTGCCCCGATTCTCGCGGGCAACATGGCAGGCTGCTATCTTGCCTACGAGCTGCTGGATGCCTGCGGCGCACGGATCTCCGAGGCGGTTCTGCTCTTTGTTCGTCCCAAGTCCTTTGCATATCGCAAGCCCAATCTGCGCGCAACCGTCACAGGCGAGGCACCAACCCTCAAGCTGCATCTTGAAAGCGACACCTTTGCCCACAAGGTTCGCCTCGATTTCGGTGATCTCGAGCCCGAGATGAGCGATCAGTACGTCAGCGTCACGAGCGCGGACGGCGTGGATATCACGCTCACGGTCGGTGCGGGCGTCACGGCGGCAGAGATCGAGGAGAAGGTCTCCTTCTTCACGGTCTATGACATCGCTCCCGAGTGCTATAACGGCTGAAACCTGCCTGTTTGTCCCCAATCTGACTGAAATCAGAGGTGCGGGGGAGGCTCACATGGTTCTCATGTGACCTCTCTCGCCCCCCTTTTGTAGGAAAAACGGCGTTTTTCTTTGTTTGTTTTTTATAAAAATGCTATTCTGCAGCCGTTCTTATTCTGTGTATCTCTCCAACATTTTGCGAAAAGTATTGACAATTAACCCAAAATTAGGTATAATATAATCCGCCAAAAATCGAAGTTCATTCTCCGTCGGAGTGTTCCGAATTTCGGTTTTTTATTTTTTCTTGCGGTTTTTACTATGTTAAAGCGTTAAAATGCTAAAATGCTTTAACAAAAAACGCGCAGGATTGTAAAAAAAGACGGAAAAGGAGGTTGACACCATGCAAAACCGTCGGCGCGATCGGATGCAAATTCCGCTCATCGTTCGCCTGACCATGCTGCTGCTTATCATTTGCTTTGCATGCGGGCTCATTTTCAATATTTACGTGATTGTCAACAACCTTGCAAGCCGTTCCAAGAACGCCAACGCCTTCGGCATTACGCCGATTGTGGTAACGGCAGGGAAGGATACCGACAAATATGAGGACTTCGTTCATCCGGGTGAGCTTTTGCTGGTGGTTGCCGATGATATGGGCAGCTACAAGAGTGGCGAGCGCGTTGCCTTCACCCACAAGGGCAGAATCTGGCTCGGTGAGATCGTCACCGATGGCTCGCTTGGCAGCATTACCTCCTTTGAGGTGCAGGCGGTTTATCTTGATAAGCCCTACGACGCCCCGGTTACGGAGCACAACCTGATCGGTAGGGTAGAGCATTGCCTGCCGTATCTTGGCTACGTAGTGCAGTTTCTCGCCTCGCTCACGGGCAAAATTCTGTTCGTTGGCGTTCCGCTCCTGGCACTTATCATTCTCATCATCATCAGCGAGCACCGCGAGCGCATGGCAGAGGCAAGAGCGGCACTCAAAAACCGCATGCGACGTCCCCGACGCCGCGTGGGTCTCGTTCCGCTTTGGGTCTACACGCTCACCGCAGGCATGACAGCGGGCGCAATCAGCTACGGGGTGACGGGCGGCTTTGAAAAGCTCCGCTCCCGTACCAAACGGGCACAATGATTTCCCAATTTCCCCATTTTTGCAATCAAGCACGCGCGCCGTGGTGCGTGTAAGATATAAATTTATCCGAAAGGAAGGATAAGAATATGAAATTGACGAAGATTCTTCTCTTTTTGATGGTAATGTGCATGGCGGCAACCTGCTTCCTCAGCGGAACGGTTGCAAGCTACACCACCACCGCAAACGTAGACTACGTTGCAAACATTGCAAAGTGGTCCTTTACCGTGAACGATAAGGACATCACGACGGCAACCGACATCGAGATCGACGTAACCAACACCATGACGGTGACCGAGTACGGCGATGTGAATGCCGATGCAGAGGTTGACGGTGCGGTTCTGGCTCCCGGTACGCAGGGCTCCTTTGTGATCGAGCTCGAGAACACCTCCAGCGTAGCCGCTCGCTATGGCATCGTGTTCACCGTTGAGAACACCGCAGGCATTCCGCTCGAGTTCTCGACCGACGGTAGCACCTGGGCAAATTCGATCAGCGAGATCGTCGCAAGCGAAGCAACGCAGCTCGCACCGAACGGCACCAAGGATATCACCGTTTCCTGGAGATGGGCATTTGACAACGCCAACGATGCAAAGGACACCGAGATCGGTATTGCCGCTGCAACCACGAAGCTTGTTGTAAAGGCAGCCATCACCGCATCGCAGGTCAACTGATCTATCCCCCCAAAAAAGACCCCATTATATAGCATTATAGCGAATCGCTCCCCCGCCATCACGGCGGGTGGGGGAGCAGTCCCCCCGTTTAAGAACGCCTCTCCTCACCGAGAGAACGACTATACAATATGAAAGAAAGCGAGGCAACGAGTATGAGCGCATCAAGCCACCGTCGATTGCTTTCAAAATTTCATATTCTGCTTCTTTGCGCGCTATTGGTGTTTGCGTCCTTTATGACCTACACCGTGGGGCGCTATCTGTCTATGGCGGAGTTGACCGGAGAAATGGGCGTTGCGCAGTTTGACGTGGACGCAATAGGGGCGGCAGACGTAACCTTGAACATTGATTTGAGTGGCGGCAATGAAACTGCAAGTACGCAGTATCCATTTTCTGTTATCAGTAACAGCAAAGTTACGGTAGAATATGATGTTACGGTTATCATGCCCGATGCCGTTCCGGCGGGATTGACACTGACAATTGACGGAATCACGCCCACAGTGAACGGATTGGCTTATCGTTTTGCGAGTGTTGGAACTATCGCCGCAGGCGATAATTCGACACATCAGCATATCCTGACCTTTGTGGGGACAGGAAATGAGATCGTTGATTCACTTTCCTACAATGGGATTCAGATCACGGTGCATGCTGTGCAAAAGGATTGAGGAAATGCCCATGAAAAAATGTATTTTATTGGTTTTCTTTTTAATTATGTTGGTGGCTTTGGCGATACCGCTTACCATGACCACTGCTATGTTCAAGATGGACGTATCGGTTACCAACACCTTGGGATTGACGATTACGCCCGCCACTCCAGATCCCTACTCTACCGCAACCCTGATTTTTTATTCATTGGATGAAAACGGCGAGCGTTACGAATATGACAGAAGAACGGTGAAATCCACCGAGAAAATTGTGATGCCGGACGCACCGTCTTATCAAACTCAAAGCCTGGGCAGTACCTTTGCCTGCTGGTCTTCATCGGGAACCAACCAACGGGGAGCTTACTTATCAGGACAAGAATATAACGGGACTTCCTTTTCCACCGTTAGTACGGGAGATCGGGTGATCGAATTTTTTGACGTTTATACGGACTATTATGTAAAATTATGTCCGGGTAACCAGCGTTATTACACAGGTCCCACTATTTCCGTTTTTGAAACGATTTCCGAGGGAGGCACCTCCACAAATGTTGAGAAATTTTACGGAAGCTATACGTGGGAAAATCAGTTTTCTACAGTTGAACACAAGATTTGTGTTCATCCAGGTTTTAATGTAAAAGTCAATCAAAATGATATGACCGTTGGCAGCAATTCCTACGATGGCAAGCTTTCTATTTCGATAGATGGCGGTAGCGAAACCGAGTATGATAATAGCCACACGTATAGACCGATGGGGTATCACCATTATGATGTAACTGTTAGCCTGGTACAGCCGAGCTGCATCGCCCCCGGCACGCTCGTTACGCTTGCCGATCGCAGCCAAAAGGCGGTTGAGGATATTACCTACGGTGACACGCTTCTTGTGTGGGATTTCTTCAAGGGCGAATACGCAACCGTTCCCGCCTCGCTGATCGTCGAGCACGGCGTGGGCAATTACACGCAGATCGCACTCGGCTTTGAGGACGGCACACACCTCAATCTGCTCGAGGCACATGCACTGTTCGATGCCGACCTCAATAAATTCGTTTTGTTGAATGCAGATAATGCCGAGCAGTATATCGGACATCGCTTCATTCAGGCACAGGGAGACGGCTACAAGCCCGTGACGCTCACCTCGGTTGAGATCAGTGACGTGAACGCCAATTCCTATTCGATCGTTTCGGCTTACCACTACAACTTTATCGTGGAGAACATGTTCTCGCTCACAAACTCGGTCTATCCGCTCACCGCAGGACTTGAGGTTGGTGAGAATCTGACCTACGATGCCGAGACGCTGGAGCGTGATATTGAGCAATACGGTCTGTATACCTATGATGATCTGGCGGACTACGTCACGCCCGAGCAATTTGAAATCTTTGCGGGTAAATATCTGCGCATTTCGGTTGGAAAGGGTTACCTCACCTATGAGAAAATCGTTGCCCTGATCGAACGCTTTATCAACCCCGTACCATAAAAAACACGGCTTGGATCATTGATCCAAGCCGTTTCCTTTTGTGCGTCTTTATTTGTTTTGGTATTCGCGTGCCAATTTCTCGAATGCAGGGAGTGCACCGAGCACGCGCGCCTTGTCCACGCAGTAGGCGATGCGAACGTAGCCGGGCGTGCCGAAATCGTCGCAGGGAACCACGAGCAGGTCAAGCGCCTTCGCGCGCTCGTAGAAGCGGTAGGCATCGGGCTCAAGCGCCTTGACAAAGAGGTAGAAGGCACCGTCGGGCTTGACGCATCGGTAGCCGTAGGCGGTGAGATTTTCGTAGAGCAGGTCGCGGTTCTCGCGGTAGACCTCCACGTCTACCTTGGCGTCCACGCAGCGTGCGATCACCTGCTGGAACAGGCTCGGTGCGCAAACGTAGCCGAGCGAGCGTCCCGCACCGCAAACCGCGAGGTAGATATTGGTACCGTCCTCCATCTCGGGGCAGACCGCAATGTATCCGATGCGCTCACCCGGGAGCGAGAGTGCCTTGGAATAGGAATAGCACACCAGCGTGTTGGCGTAATAATTCATCAGATAGGGGACCTTGACGTCGGAATAGACCAGCTCGCGGTAGGGCTCGTCGGCGATCAGGTAGATCACGTGCCCGAGCTCTGCCGATTTGCGGCGCAAAACCTCGCAAACCGCCGCGACAGTCTCCTCGGAATAGACCACGCCGCTGGGGTTGTTGGGCGAGTTGAGGATGATCGCCTTGGTGTGCTCGTTGATCTTTGACTCGAAATCATCAAGGTCGATCTGGAAGCTATCCTCCATTGGTTTGCTCACCACCATCTTGCCACCCGCGTTTTCGATGAACACGCGGTATTCGGTGAAGAAGGGAGCAAACACGATGCATTCGTCGCCTGCGTCCTCCTCGATGAGTGCCTTGAGGCAGATCGTGAGCGACGCGGCGGCACCGCAGGTCATGTAGATGTGGTTGGGCGTGATCGGTACGCCGAATCGCCCTTTGATGCTCTCTGCGATCGTTGTGCGAACGCCGAGGTCACCCTGCGCCGAGGTGTAGCCGTGAAGCAACACCGAGTTTTCGGTTTCAAGGAGACTGCAAATGGTTTCATTCACGATGGCAGGGGCGGGTACGCTGGGGTTGCCGAGGCTGAAGTCAAACACGTTTTCAGCACCGATTTCACGCGCACGCGCCTTGCTGTATTCAAAAATTTCACGAATGATCGAGCGCTTGCTGCCGAGCCCGAGCATTTTCTGATTGTATCCCATGTTCATTTTCCTTCCCGGATGCCGAGCAAACGCCGAGCGTTCTCGCTCAAAATCTGCCGCTCCTCGCTCGGGGTCAAGCCAAACGAGCGCAAAAGCGCAAGATCTCCCTCCTGGGAGCTCCAGGGAGAGTCCGATGCGAAAAGCAGGCGGTCGGCACCGTGTGTTTTGACAATTTTTTGAAACGTGTCCTTGCCGATAAAGCGCAGGACGTATGCCGTATCGAGGTAAACGTTCTGCCCGCAAAGCAGACGGCACACCTCGTCAAACATTTCGCTCGCACCGCAATGTGCCAGCACGAGCTTGGGGTGTTGCACGCGTTCGATCACCTCGCGCACGAGTGCGGGCGTGCAGCGAACGGGCGCGTCGGGATAGCCAACGTCCACTCCTGCGTGCGTCACCACGATCAGGTCAAGTGCCTTTGCCGCCTTCAGAATCCGAACGTATCCTTCGTCGTTGATAAAGGTCCCCTGATAGTCGGGGTGAATTTTCACGCCAAGAAAGCCGTTTTGGCGGATCTGCTGCATCTTTCCCTCGACGTCCTCGCATTGGGGGTGAATTCCCGCAAAGGAGATCAGCCGACGCGGGGCGTTTGCAAACCGCGCATTGATCTCGGCGGCAAATCGGTTGACGCTCTCAAACTGCGCGGGGCTCGTGAGAACGGGAAGTGTGACCGAAAGATCCACCCCGCTCTCCTCCATTCGCGCGAGCAATCCCTCCACCGTACCATCCGAAAAGGGCGATATTCCTGCTTTTTCGGAAAGAAGGGCAATCGTTTTTGCCGCAATTCTGTCGGGGAAGATATGCGTGTGAAAATCAATGACCATTTCCGTTTGGTCCGATTGCGGTCAGATGCTTGCGAGCTGATCGGTGGAAAGGGTCTCGATCTTGTTTTCGGTCAGAATCGCATCAACCTTGGCGATGTCGGATGCCTTGAGCACAACGTAGGCATCGTTTGCCTCAATCGAAAGACCGTACATATATTCGATGTTCACGTCGCTTTGGTCGATCGCGCGGAGAAGCTCCTGCAGGCTACCTGCCTTGTGAGGAATTTTGATGATCGAAACGTCGGAGAGGAGCGAGGAAAAGCCGCCCTCGGTCAGCTTCTCCTTGCCGATCTCGGGGTGATTGACGATCAGGCGGAGCAGACCGAACTCGGTGGTGTCGGCAAGGCTGAGCGAGAGGATGTTAACGTCGTTCTCGCGGAGCACGTTGAGAACCTCGCAAAGACGACCCGTTCTGTTTTCAATAAATACCGTAAGCTGTTTTGCAAACATGGTAGGTTCCTCCGTTGTTTAATATAATTTTCTGTTATCAATGACGTGAACTGCCTTGCCCTGACTGCGCACGAGCGTTTGCGGCTCCACGATCTTGATTTTGGCGTTGATGCCAAGTGCCTGCTGAATGATGTGACCGATCTTTTTGGTGAGCGCCTCGATTGCGCGAATTTCGTCGGTGTAGTACTTGGGCGCAATCTCAACCTGCACCTCAAGGGTGTCGAGGTTGTTCACACGGTCCACAATCATCATGTAGTGCGGTGTCACCTCGTCCACGCCGAGCAGAGCTGCCTCGATCTGGCTGGGGAATACGTTTACGCCGCGGATGATGAGCATATCGTCCACGCGACCCTTGAAGCGCGAGATGCGTGCGCTGGTTCTGCCGCATTCGCAGGGGGAGTGGTCGATGCTGGTCAGGTCCTTGGTGCGGTAGCGGATGAGGGGGATACCCTCCTTGGTGAGCGTGGTGAAGGCGAGCTCACCCGTTTCGCCGTCGGGAACAGGGGTCAGAGTTGCGGAGTTGAGAATTTCGGGATAGAAATGGTCCTCGCAAACGTGGAGACCGCGGTGGTATGCACAGTCACAGGCAACGCCGGGGCCCATGATC
>CAJKPX010000029.1 GCA_905201895.1 uncultured Eubacteriales bacterium
CCGCAGGACCGCAAGGTCCCGTTGGTGAGACAGGTCCCGCAGGACCGCAAGGTCCCGTTGGTGAGACAGGTCCCGCAGGACCGCAAGGTCCCGTTGGTGAGACAGGTCCCGCAGGACCGCAAGGTCCTGTTGGTGAGACAGGTCCCGCAGGACCACAAGGTCCCGTTGGTGAGACAGGTCCCGCAGGACCGCAAGGATTGCAGGGGATTCCCGGCGGTGTGTTGAGCTATGCCGATTTTTACGCTCTGATGCCGCCCGACAACGCCGCAACGGTAGTTCCCGGGGCTGATGTAGCATTTCCGCGAAACGGTCCGATCGCCAACACCAATATCGGGCGTCTTGATGACGTGTCGGTGAATCTTGCGCCTATTGGCACCTATCTGGTTCTGTTTCAGGTCAGCGTCACCGAGGCGGGGCAGCTTCTCCTGACGCTCAACGGTCAGGAGCTGGATTATACCACGGTGGGCCGTGCCACGGACAGCTCGCAGATCGTTGGCACGGCGATTGTGTCGACCACAGAGATCAATTCGATTCTCACGGTTCGCAATCCTGCAGGAAATGCAGCAGCACTTACCATTACCCCTGTGGCAGGCGGTACGGAATCGGTGTCTGCGCATCTTGTGATCGTTCAGATCGCTTGAGCACTTGCGGTGGCAACCGCTGATTTTGCGCGTTTGCAGCCTTGATAGAGGGGGAGACCAATTTCAGTGATGCGGTTGGTCTCTTTCCCTTTTTTATGATATGCTCTTGATTATTTTCCCGTTTGCTTTTCCTCAAAAACGATTGACAAGACCGTTTTTCTATGGTAAAATAACCTCGAAAAAACACTGTTGAGATTGTTGTCTCAACGTGTGCTTCAATTCGGCTCAAGCTGCTCGACAGGGAGCAGAGGAGGGAATGCATGAACGAAGGAATGCGGGAGCTGCTCTCGGCGATTGATGCTCTGCGTGATGGGGAGACTCTCACGCTCAAGCGCGGTGCGCAATACGATATCCGGCAGGACGAGTGCGCGGTGCTCCATGGCTACCATGCAAGCAACACCGCCACGCGAGCGGAAAATCCAACGGGAGAGCGCAAAACAGCCATCTTTTTGCGCAACAAAAAGAATATTACGATCGACGGAAACGGCGCCACGCTCATGATCCACGGTATCATGACACCGCTTGTGATCGACTCCTGCGAACGGGTCACGGTCAAAAATCTCACGGTTGATTATGCGCGTCCTACTATGAATGAATATTGCATCGAATCCTCCGACGGCGGTGAGAGCATTCTGCGCATGGCGGAGGATTGTCTCTACGAGGTTGTGGAAGGCGAGCTCTTTTTCTGCGGCGAACGCGACCAAAGCGGCAAGCCTCTGTGGCGGATGCCTACCAAGGGGCGTGAGATTTTGTCGATGTACTGTGATCCTCAAACCAAGCAGGTGCGCTTCTTTGGACGCGAGGAAGGCGACCGTTTTCCCTCTATTCCCACGATCGAGCATGCCGAGGACCTCGGTGGCGGACGTGTACGCGTGGTCTGGAAGAACAAAAATGCATCCTTGCCCGTGGGATGCACCGTTCAAACGCGCAACGTGCGGCGGGACGAGCTGGGCGGACTTTTTCAATACTGTAAAAATCTGCGGCTGGAAAACCTGCGCATTCGTTTTATGCACGGCTTTGGTTTGCTTTGCCAATATTGTGAGAACGTGACCTACCGTGCCCTTGACTGCACACCGGGTGAGGGCCGTACGATCGCCTGCAACGCCGATTTCTTTCATTTTTCGGGATGCAGCGGACATATCCGCATTGAGCATTGCATCGCGGCGGGGGCACACGACGATTTCGTCAACGTTCACGGCACGCACATGCGCATTGTGGAGGCCGAGGGGCGCACTCTGCTCGTTCGCCTTGAAAATCCCAACACGTGGGGGCTTCGTGCATTTCGTGCGGGGGAGCGAGTCGACTTGATCCGTTGGAACACCATGCTCCCCTATGCCTCTCGCCGTGTGCGCAAAGCCGAGCAGGTCAACGAAACCGATTTCCTCCTTACACTTGATCGGTCATTGCCTACCGTTGAGGTGGGACGTGACGTGGTGGAGAATGCCACCTGCACCCCCCGCCTGACCGTGCGCAACTGTTATTTCGGACCCTCCATGGGCAGAGGTATCCTTTGCACCACCCGAAAAAGAATTCGCATTGAGCAAAACGCCTTTTATAAATTGGGCGGTAGTGTGCTCTACGTTGCGAGTGATTGCAATTTTTGGATGGAGTCGGGCTACACAACCGACCTCCTCTTTCGCGCCAACACGCTGGTGGATTGCGCCTATGGACCGGGGAAGCACTCCGCGCCTCCGATCTACGTCAAGGCAGAGGTCGAGGCAGGTGTAACACCGCCGCCCGCGGTACACCGTCATATCCGCCTGATCGGAAACTGCATCGTTGGAGAGTGTGATACCCCATGGAGCAACGAATACGCCTACGTTGGTAAAGTAACCGACCGAAGAAACACCTTTGAGAGGAGAGACGAGCATGAAAAATAAGACGGAGATCAAAAGTGCCGCCGCGCACACCTGGTGCAACCCGCTGCCGATCCCACAGATTCCGAGAGGGAAGGACGAGTGGTATCGAGGCGAGCCGGGCATGTTCAACCATGAAAACAAGCCCGCGCGCGATACCTATCCCGACTACCGCTCCATCAGCGATCCCACGGTGTTTTATCACGGTGGAAAATGGTATCTCTATCCCAGCTACGGCATGGCTTGGGTGAGTGAGGATTTTCAAAATTGGAAGCATCACCGCACCGATCCCTATTGTCCCAAATACAGTCCAACTATCGTTCCGTGGAAGGGAAAATTTCTGCTCACGAGCTGGAATTGTCCGCTTTATCTTGCCGACAACCCGCTCGGTCCCTTTGAGCTGCTGGGGGATTTCGTCCTGCCGAACGGCACCCCCTTCAAGCCTTGCGATCCGGGCATGTTTGCAGATGACGACGGGCGTCTCTACCTCTACACCACCGAGCGTTGGCGGCGCGAGGGGAGCGATGAGCGCGAGATGCTGATCGTGGGCTATGAGCTCAATCCCAACGATCCCTGCCACATCATTCGCGGTCCGGTTCGCATCCTGACGCTTGATGCCGAGCACAAGCCCTGGGAGCGCATGGGACTTCATGGACAGGACACCTCCTTCGGCTGGGTGGAGGGACCGCACCTGCTCAAGCACAACGGGCGCTACTATATGATCTACGCCGCACCCGATACACGCATGGCAAACTACTGCATGGCGGTCTATTATTCCGACAACTCACCGCTCGACGGCTTCCAATGTCAGCGCCGCAATCCGCTCACCCTTCATACGAGCGGCATTGTTTCGGGCGCAGGTCACGGATGCGTGGAGCATGGACCCAACGGCTCTCTTTGGGCATTCTACACGATCGCCACGCCCTGCACGCATCATTATGAGCGACGCATCGGCATGGATCTGGTTGACGTGGACGAAAACGGCGAGCTTTATTGCCCCTTTGGAGTCACCGACACACCGCAATACGTGCCGGGATATATCGAAAATCCCACCGCAGAGGGCAACTCACCCATGCTCTATCCGCTCACGGGCGGCATCCGTCCCAAGGCATCGAGCAACGCGCCCGGGCGAGATCCTTTCTATGCAACAGACGAGAGCAACCGCTCCTGGTGGCAGCCCGCACACGGAGACAACGAGCCCTGGATCGAGCTTGATCTCGAGGCGGCGTACCGCGTGAGTGCGCTGCGTCTGTTCTGGCGTGACGTTGGCATCGACTATGCCAAGGGAATCGTTCCCGTGCCGATCGGCTTTGTGCTGGAGGGGGCGCGGCAGGGCGAGTGGTTTACGTTGCTCGATGCCTCCGATGCAGCCGAGGAGAAGAATATCGACTACCGCATTCTCGAGGACGCGGTTTGCGATCGCATCCGCCTGCGCATCACGTCCCGAAACCGCGACATGGAGATCGGGCTTTGCGATCTGGCGGTGTTCGGTGTGTTGGCGGAAAAAACAAGGGTCTGACGAGGTGGTATGATGGAGAAAACCTTTGAATTTCAGTTTGAGGGGCGCCGTGCGGCGGTTGTGATTCCCGACAATGCAAACGGAGAATGGGTTTGGAAGGCGGAGTTCTTCCATGCCTTCGATCAAGCCGAGCGTGCGCTATATGATGACGGCTACACGCGCGTTTACCATTCGGTGAGCGATCGCTACGGCAGCTACGAGGCGATCCGCATGATGCACCGCTTCTACCGATACGTGGTGCGCGAGTTCGGTTTACGCGAGAAATGTCACCTGTTCGGCTTCAGCCGAGGCGGGCTCTATGCCTTCAATTTTTGCCTTTCCTATCCCGAATACGTTGCCTCGCTCTATCTCGACGCCCCCGTGCTCGATATGAAGTCCTGGCCGCCCAAGGGGAGTGCGGAGCAGGCACAGCTCTTTGCCGAATATACGCTCAATGCCGACACGCTTCCGCTGTTTCGCGAAAATCCGATCGACAACCTCGACGAATTTTTTGCGCTTGATATCCCCCTGATGGTGGTCGCGGGAGCGTCGGATGAGCTCGTTCCGTTCGATGAGAATGCAGGCATTCTGCTCGACTATTGCAGGGAGCGGGGAATTGCCGTGGAAACGGTTATCAAGCCTACCTGCGGACATCATCCGCACTCGCTCGAGGACCCGACCCCGATCGTTTCGTTTGTCAAGCGACACTCCACGCAGAATTGAATGTGCCCGCGTTGATACCGAAACTTTCGTTTTTTTCACATGTTCCTCTTGCATTTTCGGGGGACGTGTGTTATAATATGGCACGGTGACGTTGCCACCGAACAATAAATGTAAAAAATTAACTGCCACCGGGTAGGAAATGCAAAAAGCATTCGTTTGTGCGTCGTTAGGTCTTTGAAGACGCACGCACGGATGCTTTTTTTGAGGAGAGAACCTATGACAAAAATATTTCGTTATTTTACAAAATTCGAGGTTGGCTTGTGGCTTTCGTCGGTTGCCATGATCGTGGCTTCGTTTATCATCTTCGATCGCGTCAACTATCTGACCCTGATTGCGTCGCTCATTGGGATCACCTCGTTGATCTTCTGTGCCAAGGGAAATCCCTTCGGACAGGTGCTGATGGTGCTTTTCAGTCTGATCTACGGCTGGATTTCCTTTCGCTTCACCTATTACGGTGAGATGCTCACCTACATCGGCATGACCCTGCCCATGTCGGTCTATGCGCTGATCTCCTGGCTTCGCAATCCCTATCGGGGGAACAGGGCTGAGGTTGCGGTCAATGTGCTGGGCGCCAAGGAATGCCTCCTGATGTGGGCGCTTGCCATTCCCGTCACGGTGGCGTTTTATTTCATCCTGCGCTATCTCGGCACGGCAAATCTCTTGCCGGGCACGCTCTCTGTCACCACCAGCTTTATTGCGGTCTATCTCACCGCACGCCGCAGCCCTTTTTTCGCGCTTGCCTATGCCGTCAACGATCTGGTTTTGATCGTGCTCTGGACGCTCGCAAGCATTACCGACCTGCGCTATCTTTCGGTGGTTTTCTGCTTTGTTGCATTTCTTTTTAACGATCTCTACACCTTTTTCAATTGGCAGAAAATGAAAAAACGACAGGCAGAAGGATAAGGACGCATGCCCAAAAAGCGCGATCTCAACCGCAGAGGTGAGATCGCGCTTTTTTGTTATTTTACGATTGGCTTATTCAATAATATAGACCTTTGCGTCGGTGTCGCCGAGAACCTCGGCAACGGTGCGCTCCACCTGCCCGTCAAAGGGCAGAATAGGCGGCTCAACGGCTTCGTTTGCGCCATACTGACCAAGCTTCATACCAAGATTTTGAACATAGGTGTTTTCATACATCACGGGGCAGCTCTCGCGCTTCATCGCCACCAGGTGTACCATACGGTAGGCGGCGCGGTCGAAGATATTGTGATGGATCGAATAATTGGAGGCGGTGTTTTCGTAGCTCCAGCCCTTGATGTGCGCGGGTGTGTCGGTGTTATGGCGCTGCTGACCCCAACCGTAGCCCGAATAGCGCAGAATATTGCCCGACATCTCGCAATCGTCGATGTAGCTTTGGGTGTCGCCCTTGGTTTTCTCCAGGAAATATTCGATGGAATACACGCAACGCTCGATCAGATTGTCACGGTAGCGGATATTTGTCATGGTGTAGGTCTTGCCGTTTGTTGTCACCTGATGTGTGATACCTGCGTCATACACCTGATAAATATAGCAGTTGGAAACGTCATAGTCCTCGCATCCGCCGTAGATCTCAATGGCATTGCCGTAGCGCGTCACGCTTCCGCGCTTGCCCTGCGGATAATTGGGGTCGGTTCCGAAATAGTGCTGAATGGTACCGCCGATCCAGCCAATCTCGCAGTTGGAAATGTGCAGACCCACCACGTGACCGCCGCCCGAGATGCCGTGTGCACCGATGTATTTGATGCAGATATTGTCAACCGTGACGTGATCGTTGCGACCGATTGCAATGCCCGTGCGCTTGACAACCGCCTCGATGCTTTCAAACACCTCTGCGGGGTTGCCGCGATCGCAGCGCAGATAGAGCTCGCCAAAGCTCTCACTGTCGATGATCGGGATCGGGAAGTCCTCGCCCTTGGAGGGCTTATCGGTCAGGCGTGCCTCGTAGAGGCAGACCATATCCAGATCGCGCGTCATTTCGTTCGCCATCACAAAGGGGCGCGATTCATCGTCGCGGCAAACGAATTGGGAATGCATATAAGAAGGGATCAGCTTGCGGCAATGCGCCTCGCCTCCGTTGAACACGAGCGTACCGCAATCCAAAATCAGTTCGTTGAGCTTCCAGATATGGTGCTCGGCGTCAAAGAGCGTCCATAGCGACGGATCGGCAAGATCGTGGTCCCAGCCGTAGAGTCGCGGCTTTTCGCCCTCGCCGTAGGCACAATAGGTCACGCCGGGGCGGGTTTTCACCGTTCCGCGGAAAATATCTCCGCGACGGAAGCGCACACCGTCACCACGGCAAAGCTCGGCAGCCGACACGCGTGCCGTTGTTTTCCATGCAGTTTCGGGTGTTTTGCCGTCGGCAGCATCATCTCCATCTGCGCTGACGTAATAGGTTGTGCCCTCAATCGGCATTTCATCCTTCGCGTTCAAAATTGCCTGACGGTGCGCCTCGCACAGCGCGTCAAGCTGCAACAGAAAATCTTTGGTTGCTTTCATAATATGTATCCTCCGTGGTCTGTAAAGACTTGCGTTTGTTCCCTCGCGGAGCCGTTCTCCGTCATAGGAGAGTATACCACATGAAGCGCAGTATGTCAACCCCACATGTGCAGATCAGCGGAATTTGAAGCTTCTTCCGAGCTTAAGGTCCTCAGAGAAGATGCCGTGCGGATGTGCGTTGAGGCATTCCTCAAAGCTCACGTGCTTGAGGGTGATGGGCGTGGAGCGAATGATCTCCACCTCGCCCTCGGTGCCGAGCAGAATCGTCGGATCGGTGTAGCCTTCAATTGTGCAATTCTCAAAAATGATCTTATCGAAATTACCCGCAACGAGCAGGGGAATATCCTCTCTGCCTGCCTCGCAGGTGATATGCACGTTTTTGAAATGGCAGGTGATCTTCTCGTTCTCATCTCCCCAGATCATGCCGGTCTCACTCAAGCGCTTGACCGTGCAGTTTTCATATGCCACCTGTCGCATGGAACGATTGCAGCACCAACGGTGCAGACCGTCAAACTCGACACGGATCAACTCGAACGCCTGCTCGAAGCTGCAGTTTTTGATGGTAAAATTCTCGATCGGACGGCGGATGACCGCGCGGTGGTCGCAATAATAGCTGAAGGGCGTTTGCATGGCGTGGCGGCAATTTTTATCCGACATCCAGCCGTTTTTCTTGCCCTCGTCCGAGAGCTTTTTGCGATGCCCAAAGGGGGATGCGGTTGCACGGCAGCCCTCCACCGTCACGTTGTTTCCGCCAAAGCGAACCGCAATGCAGCTGGTGTTGAGAATGCAGTTGCGCATGATCACGTCGTGATTGTCGAAGCCCGCAAGCGCATCGTCACCCACGCTGAAATCGCAATCCTCAATGAGTGCATTGTCGCAGGTGCGCAGATCTACGCCGTCATGACCGCCAAGCACCTTGATCCCACGGATCGTGATATCGCTGCTCTGAAAGATCGCATGGCACCAATTGGCACTGTTGAGGAAGGTGTAGCCCTCGAGGCGGATGCCACGGCAACGCCAGAAGGACATTCCGTGCGGTCCGCGGTATTTTTCCTCTCCCTCGGGATCATAGCAGTTCACACCGTCGATGTAGGAACCGACCTCGCCAACCACGGCAAAATTCTCGGCATCAAGCGCGCGAATCAAGCCGTTGCACCAACGGCTGGTCGGCCATGCACTTTGTCCCACGCCCTCGGGGCACTGCGTCATATCCACGGGCTCAATGCGATCCTCGGTAAATCCGAAATAATCGAGGTAATCGCGGCTGCCCTTGAGAATGGCACCTGTTTGCAGATAAAGCTCGACGTTTGAGCGGATGCGCAGACCACCCGTGAGATAAACGCCGCAGGGGATGATTACGCGTCCGCCGCCTGCGAGAAAGCAATCGTCGATGGCGCGTTGGATTGCATCTGTCTGAAGCTCGTCGCAAATTCGCGCACCGTAGTCGCGTATATCAAAGATTTTCATGAACAGTACCCTTCCTTTTCCTATTTTACCGATACCTCCATGATACTCCATTTTTTTCGTTTTGTCAACCGATTGAAAACAGAAAAATTTTCTGTTTTATACCGCAAACAGAATATGCAGATTGCGGATTTCGCCGTCCGAGATGCAATCATTGACGGCGTAGGCATGCCGTTCCAGATCATCTCCAATACGTGACGAGAGCCCCTCCTCGCACAACCGCGCAATGATATCGGATGCGATGCGCTCCACGGTTTCTTGTTTGCGCTCTGCATCTTGCGGTGTATTGCCGCTTGAGAGCAGATATTCGAGCGGTGCATGCAGCTCCGCAAGAATCGGAAGCTCACGTAGCGCGCGGAAGGTCCATTTGTAGTAGGGCGTATAGCGTTTGTTGAGCAGAAAGATCGCGCCGAGCGCGTGCTTGACGAATTCCGCGATCGCAAGCTGTGCGGCGGCGGTTTCTCCGCGCGAGATACAACGGTGGTAGTTATATTGCCCCGTCTGACCCATCATCAAAAGCGCGCCTGCCAGCTTTTTGAGCTGCACGTCGCGCGGAAAATAGGCGAGCCCCCTTCGGATTTCGGTAAAAAGGCCGAGATCATCGCGAAATACGCATCCGTTCGTTGCTTCGGCGAGCGCCTGCTCGGGAACGTAGAACCAATCCTTTCCCGAGAGCTTGCCGTCGGGCACGCCGGTTTTTTCGCGAAAAAAGTCCTCCATGCGGAGCACACCGTGTCGATTGCCGCCAACGGGATCGAGCGGAGAGCGCTTGAGCCCCATAAACTCGCGCGGTAGCTTGGCGTAGGCACGCTCAAGCGCGAAGGCGGCGCGGCGGTCAACCGCTGCCTCGTCGGGCAGAAACAGGCAAAAGCCTGGCTCAAAATCGTGGTCTCGCGAAATCTCGTCATCATAGCCGAAGTACTCCGAACCACTCCCGGCAAGACCAACCGCGATCAAGCCCTCGAGCGCAGGGAATTGCTCGCGAATCATGGGGGCGCCGTGCTCCAGATAGAAGCGCTCGGAAATTTCAAGTCCCCGCATTGCCGTAGATCTCCTTTGCTCGCGCCTTGAGCTCCTTTGCATAGAAAAAGTAGCCATAATAATCAAACACCGTTGCGCATTTTTCGCACACGAAGGCATAGTAGCCGTCGCGCTTGTGGTATCCCTCAAGCAAAGCCTCCGCACGCTCCACACAGTCGGCAATGCGCTCTGCAGCCCCCTCCAGACCCAGCTCCGCCTCGGCGGCACTTGCCATGTTGAGATAGGTGATGGCAACTTCGGGGGCTCCGCTCTCGGTCGATTGCATCACCGTGATTGCGGCATGGTAGAGCGCATCTGCCTCTGCATATCTGCCAAGGTCCACCAAGGCGAGCGCCATATTGTTGTAGAGTCCTCCGAGTCGGGAGTCGGTGGGCTCCAGCTCGCGCTCATAGACCGCTTTTGCATGTTCAAAAAGAGGAAGTGCGCGGTCTGCCATGCCGAACGCCTTGTAGACCGTTGCGGCGTTGAGATAGGTGGTTGCCGCGCCCACCTGATGGGAGATATTCATGCGCTCGACCGTTTCAAGCGCATCGTTGGCACATTCCAGCGCCTCGCGCTCGCGTCCGAGCTTGCGATAGAGCCCCATGAGCTCATTGCGCACGAGCAGCTCGGTGCGGCTATCCTGATTTGCAACCGCCTCGGTGAGCCAATAGGACAGATGACGCTCGGCGGCTTCATAATCGTTTTTGTGCAGATGCTCGTCGAGCTTTGCGAGAATACGATCAATCGAGATGCATCCCTTTGCCATTGGAAAACTCCTTTCGGGTATTAAGTAATCCTGTTTTTCCTAAAATAACGCATGATACAGAGCACGAGAAGCGTCCCCAAAATCGGGAAGACCGCACAAACGAGCATGCCTGCCTTGAATGCGATCTGCTCCACGGTGAGCGAGAACTTTTGTGCAAGCTCGGCGGTAAAGGTGGCGGCAGAGACGCGGTCGATCACGATGCCCATGAGCTGAGGGGCAACCGACGCGCCGAGGTCGCCTCCCGCCGCCATCAGTGCAAATGCGGCAACACCCGCTCCCGGGATACGCTCCTCCATCATGATCAGCGTTCCGGGCCAGAGCATCGCGGTGCAAAAGCCCGTAACGATGCAGGCAAGAAATGCGAGTGGGACGTTGGTTGAGAGCGCCACGGTCAGGTAGCATATGCTCGATCCGATCATGCCGAGCAGCAGAACGCGCTCGATGCGCTTGCCAAATTTTGCGTACGAAATGCGTGCAATACCGAGCAGAATTGCAAACATTGCAACGCCGAGAATATCGCCCAGCGTCTTGTCAATTCCGAGCGAGAGCTCCATATAGCTTGAGATCCAGTTGCTCATGGTGTTCTCGGCGCAGCTGCCCAAAAAGATGCAGCCAACGCAGAGCGCCAGCCCAACCGTGCGTTTTTTTGTGCCCGAAAGGCTTGTCTGCCCTTCGGTCTTGCTCATTTCGGGGAAGGGCGAGATCATAAACAAAACGGCGGGGATCAAGGGGAGGGTGGCAAGCAGGAGCACCAGAATTGCCCAATTGACGGTGCCGAACAGCTTGAGAAAGAGTGTGCTGATGAGTACCATGGTAAACACGCCGAACGCATAGAGCGAGTGGAGCAGGCTCATGTCCCGTTGTGGGTTATCGGAGGGAATTGCGGCAATGATGGGGCTGAGCAGGACCTCGGAAAGCCCCGCTGAGATCGAAAAGAGCACCGTTCCGATCAGCAGTCCTACGTATGCAACGCTTGGAAACAGGGTTGGAATGAGCGCATAGGAGGCAAGCCCCAGGGCGGTGATGATCGGCATGACGCGCACTGTGAGCTTGGTGTTGAAATATTTGGAAAAAAGCGTGAAGATGAGATCCACGCCGAGCTGGGTGCAGAAATTGGTCAGGATCAGTGTGCCGAGCAGGGTGTAGGAGATCCCATAGGTCTCACGCAGGGTCACAAACAAAAGTGGCGGCACGCAAAAAATCGACGACATCGTAAAATACGCTGCATAGCATGCCAGCTTGGTTCGTTTGAAATTCGGGGTTGTCATGTGTTGGGTCCTCGCTTGCTTTTTTGATATCAACATTATATCACAAAGTCGGCGGTTTGTCTACCGCAAAAACACGCTTTTTGCTCTTTTTTGCCTTTGCTTTTGAACTGATAAAAAATGAATTTTCGGATATACTATACCATAGCTCAAACAGGAGGTAAGAAAATGATAGAACAGGATACCGTCAAGCTTTTGCGCGAATGCGATGCGGGAATCAAAATGGGTGTCAAGGCGATCAGGGACGTTCGTCCCTACGTGAATTCAGGGCGACTCGGCTCTCTTTTGGATACCTGCGAGCATGAGCACGATCAGCTCAAGGGAGAGGTGCAACAGCTTTTGAACAAATATCAGGATGACGGAAAGGAACCCAACCCCATTGCCAAGGGGATGTCCGCCATCAAGACCAATTTCAAGCTCGGGATGAAGGAATCCGACGCAACGATTGCCGATCTGATCACCGACGGATGCAATATGGGTGTAAAATCGCTCAACCGTTATCTGAATCAGTATGAGGCTGCCGACGAGGTTTCCAAGGACATCACCAAGCGCCTGATCAATCTGGAGGAGCAGCTTGCGATCGACATCCGCGGCTTTTTATAAAAAAGGGAACACCGCTCTTATCCTGTCGGGATGCTCGGAGGCAAAAGGACAAAAAGAAAAACGGCGTGAGAGCCGTTGGGGAAGGGAACGGTCATTTTTTTGCGCCGTCGACCGAGCTGCCGATAAAATCGAAGTGACCCTTGACTGCGGTTGTAAGCCCACAATCAAGGGTCACTTCTGTTCGTTCTTAGTATCTAACATCTTTTGTAATCCTCTCTTTCCCAGTCTACCTCTTGCCACGCTTCCGCTTCACGCAAAACACATCATCTTTTTCTTTCTCGAACGAGAATACCGTCTGTTTCTGTTGATTGGCTTTGGTTGCAAAAGGCGAATTTCATTCTCTTTTCTGCGAAGGCGCTCCTGTTGCGGATTTCTCATCCGCCGATGTGCGGACGGCTCCTCTTAACTTTTGATTTCGCGTAGACCGGCTTGAACGTTATCTTCCTCCGTCCGTTGAGGAAGTCGCTTTCGTTTCACACATATATCCGTTTTCTTCTTCTCGCTTTCCTGCCGTCTCCCTGTTCAAACCGTTTTTATTGTGATTTTGCTGCCTGCCCTCGCTCAAAAGAGTGATAACAGATTAGTACATCGGACCGTACCTCCTTGTTTTCTTGCACCCTTATTATAGCACAAAAAAATTGTCTTTGCAATTGGCGAATTGTAAAAAGTTTACAATAACTTTTTGTACAAAACACAGATTTTGGACTTTTACTCCAAAAAGGTCTTTACAAATGCAAAAAAATATGATATACTAAATATGTTGTGTTGCTCCGATTTTTGTTCGGACAACCAAAAAGGCTCTGCGCTTGATCAACGCAGAGCCTTTTGTTGTTTTTGACTGTCAGGAGTCTTTTTTCTGTCCGCAACCGCAGCAGCCGCTGCAGCTGCCCGAGCAGGAGCCGTGGGAGCCGCCGTCATCCTTATGAGCGTGACAGGATGCACTGTCGGGGCAACCGATGCACCGCTTGCCGCTCTTTTTTGCTTTGATGATGTATGCGGCTGCGCCGCCCACGATCAGAACGATCGCGAAAATGGCGATCCAATCAGCAGGTGACATAGGTGAGGACCTCCGTTAAACCGTGGTTTTTTCTTTCTTCATAAACTGCGAAAGTGTGTATTCTTCCTTGAGCTCCTTGTTCTTCTTCACGATCAGGATTGCAAGGATTGCGGCAAACAGACCAACGATCGCCCAACCGAGGATCGGCATCCAAACCGAGCCGAAATTGCGGGTGGTGAAAAGCGTGCCGAAGAAGTAGACCAAAAATCCAACGCTGTATCCAACGCCGAATTGGAGTCCGATGCCTGCCCAGAGCCACTTTTTGCTCTTGAGCTCGGCGTTCATTGCACCGATCGCGGCAAAGCAGGGAGGAGAGAAGAGATTGAACATCAAAAACGCCAAAGCGGCAACAGAACCGATGCCCATCAGGTCTTTTGCTTCTGAAAATTCAATGAATCCATAGCAGACTGCAAGAGTGCCAACCACGTTTTCCTTTGCGATAAATCCGGTGATTGCCGCAGAGGCAAGCTGCCAAGCGGCTACTCCGACAATCGGAGCGAAGAGGTAAGCAAAGGGAAGGGCAACAGTTGCAAGAATGGAGCTACTTGCGTCCTCTACCGGTTGGAGATTCCAACCGAAATTTTGCATGAGATGAACGGCAAAGTTACAAACGAGAATGATGGTTCCCGCCTTCACGATGTAAGACCAGCCGCGCTGGCACATCGAGAGGAGTGCCTTGGGAAGGCTGGGCGCCTTATATTCGGGGAGCTCGATGATAAAAAAGGATTTTTTGTTTTTGCGTCCCGTGAGCTTGTTCACGAGCAGAGCGCACAGGAAAATCACGAGAATACCAACGAAGTACATCAGGGTACCAACCCAAGATGCCTCGTTGAAGAAGGCGCCTGCAAAGAGTGCGATCACGGGGAGCTTTGCGCCGCAGGGCATGAAGGGAGCGAGCATTGCGGTTGCACGGCGCTCACGCTCGTTGCGGATCGTGCGGCATGCCATAACGCCGGGGATCGCACAGCCTGTTCCGATGACGAAGGGAATCACCGACTTACCCGAAAGCCCCACCTTTTTGAAGATGGGATCGAGCACAACGGTCACGCGTGCCATGTAGCCGCAATCCTCGAGGAGCGCAAGCATAAAATACATGACCATTACCAGCGGCAGAAATCCGACCACGGCACCCACACCGCCGATGATACCGTCAACCACGATCGAGGTGAGCAGGGGATTTGCGTTTGCCATCAGACCGCCAACCCATTCGCCAAACATTTCGATGAAGGTAACGAGTCCGGGGATCGCCCATTCGTTCTCGGCTCCTTCGTTGAACACGTAGCCCTCGGCGATCCAAACGCCGAGCCATGCCTGCGAAATCTGGAACACGAGGAACATTACAACGGCAAAGATTGGAATGCCGAGCCATTTGTTGGTGAGCACCGCGTCGATCTTGTCTTGGAAGTTTCTATCCTTAGTGAGAACCTTGCGGACCTCAACCTCCTTCACAATGCCGTTTACAAACGCGAAGCGGTGTCTGTCAGCAGCCTCAACCGCCTTTTTGTCGGTCAGGTCGATGTCGCCCTGCACGTAGGGCGCGCTCTGTGCCTTTCCTGCAACCGAAACGGCAGCAGCAACCACGTCCCGAAGTCCCTCTGCCGAGATGGAAGCCGTTTGCAAAACGGGACAACCGAGCCTTGCAGAGAGGGCGGCGGCGTCGATCTTATTTTCCTTTTTCCTATTGACGTCGGTTTTGTTGAGTGCCACCACCATCGGAATTCCGAGCTCAAGCAGCTGCGTGGTGAAGAACAGGCTGCGGCTGAGGTTGGTGGAGTCCACGATGTTGATGATTACGTCGGGATGCTCGTTTTTGACGTAGGCGCTCGTGATGCTTTCCTCCGAGGTGAAGGGCGACATCGAATAAGCGCCGGGAAGGTCGACTGCGATCAGCACCTCCGAGCCGCTGCAATAGCCCTTTTTGATGGCATGCTCCTTGCGTTCAACGGTAACACCCGCCCAGTTTCCGACCTTTTCGTTGCTGCCGGTCAGGGCGTTATACATAGTGGTCTTACCGCTGTTGGGATTGCCTGTGAGTGCAATTCTCATGGTTGAAAATCCTCCGAAAATGCATAATTAAAAGACAAACAAGAGATAGGGGCTCGGAAAAGCGCTTTTTGGTGGTTAGCGCTCGCTAACTCATGCGCAAAAAAATAATCCTCGGATTATTTTTGTTTTTTAACCGATCACGATGGCTTCGGCAAGCTCGTTGTCGATGTTATATCTGCCGTCCTTGATCGAAACCACGCAGCCGCTCGAGCGACGCGAAATAACCGTGATCGGCTCACCGCTGTAACAGCCGAGTGAAAACAGAAAGGCGTCCAGCTCCTCGTCGTCGGTTTCGATTGCGCGGATGATGTATTCTTTTCCTTCTTCGGCTTGAAGCAACGTCATGTGGCGCCATCCTTTCTGCTCCGACGAGCGGACTCTATTGATTAGCCTTTGCTAACTGCATAACATTATATCGCTTTTTTCTTTTTTTGTCAAGTATTTCTTTCGACTTTTTTGTACTTCTACCAAATGCGCACAGAACACAATTCAAGGTTTTGAAATTTGTCTATTTATAACAAAAGAGAGGAAGGAGAGGGAGCCCTCCAAATGCCTGCATGCATTTGCCGAGGACTCCCTCCTGCTGCGCTTATTTATTGATTACGGTCACGCCTGTGGGTGCAATCCCGGTCTGCTCGTAAACGGCGGCGTTGATCTGCGCGAGCTGTGCGGGCTGGAGCGTGTCGGCGCTCACCACAACGGTGATGCTTTCTCCGTTGAGCACAGCAACGCATTCCTCAAAGCCCTTCGCCTTGAGCAGCGATTCAATGTTTGCTTCCTTTTGAATTTCGTCTGCAATCGTTGCAATGCCTGCTTGAGCCTCTGCCTTGGCTTCCTCACTTGCGTCCACGTTGTCAACAACCGCCTGCAGAACCTCAAGCGCCTCGTCGCGTGCCTTCTGGCGACTGATTTGAGTTGCTGAGAAATAGGTGTTGGTGGCGTTGGTGGTTGAGTCGCCGTCGGTGTTGCTGCCGGGGGTCTGGTTGATGCTGCCGCTGGGCTGATCGTAGCCGTCATAGCCATCCGAGGATGCGGCGCCTGCAAAAAGGACCCAATTGAGCAGAACGGCAACGCCGATGAGGAACACCGAGCAGGCAATGATGAGATTGCGTCTGCCGATCTTGAGGATCACGGCTTTGAACTTGTTTGTCCTTGGAATTTCGCTGAGTGCGGTCGATTTGGTTTTCATAGGTAGCTTCCTCCTGTTTATTTATTCGCTACAATATATGATAGG
Organism: uncultured Eubacteriales bacterium; assembly: GCA_905201895.1. GTDB lineage: Bacteria > Bacillota > Clostridia > Oscillospirales > CAG-272 > UMGS1865. Next base: position 16,652 of record CAJKPX010000029.1, read on the forward strand.
GGAGTGCAGAATATGCAGGCAGTGCGGAAAATGTGCATGGAGTGTGAATTTATTTTTGTGCCTCGGTTACATAGATGCGGTTGGAGGCAAGATTGAATCCCGCGCTGATCAACGAGATCAGCTCGCGTCGTCTTGCGTCGTTTCCGCCACCCCGACAAACCACGCCGATTCCCTCGATGGAAGGTGTTGCACGCGAGAGCAGGAGCGCCTCGGCATTGGCACCGCTTCCAACGATCACGTATGCCTCTCCTTCTCCATTCCATTCGGTGGCGTAGACCGACTCAAAGCCGCCGGAGAGCGTTACGATCACCGTGACGTTGCTCACGCCGTTGACCGATTCGCAAATCGTTTTTACGCGCTGCTCCAGATATGCTTGGTACTCTCGCAGTTCCTCCTCGGTGTTCGTTGTTTCAACCGTTGTGCTCGCCGATCCCTTTTTCTCCCAAGCACCTCCAAAGAGCAAGAGCCCCACTCCGATCACACCCATCAGGAGCAAAATCCAAAAGCGTCCTCCGCGTCCGCCCTCCGCGTCGTTCTTCCAAAATGAAAACATGAGCGCACCCACCGGCACCTTTAGCCGTTCCTTTCCAATAAATTTATACGGGTTCCCACACTATTCGATCGCACTTGAGCACTCGCATCCCAAAAGCTCGCTCACAAAGCGCTCGATCGCGTCCGGATCCTTCCAGATCGCCCGTCCCGAGAGAATCACGGTGACACGCTTCGGAGTGAGCCGTCCTTCGTCGGTCTGCCAATCCACGCGGCATCGCACCTCTCCCGTTTTGATTTCAAACTCACCTTCGAGCATGCGAGTGAGCGCCTGTGTGAAATATTCGGTTGAAGCGTTGCCCAAAGCCTCCTCCATCTGCTCGCGGTAGGAGTCCTCGGTGGGGGCGTCGAGCCCGGGGAGCGTGATCTCTCCGTTGAGAAAATCGCGAACAGATCGGATGGCGCCGTGCAGAGGTGATACGAGAAGCACGATCAAAACGAGCACAGCGATCAGTCGCACGTGCTGCGTGAGCGTGTTGCGCTCTCCGGAGGGCGATAGAATTCCGATCACGGCTGCCGCGAGCGATGCGGCGACGAGCGAGAAAAGATATGACGTCATAGCCTGCCTCCTATCCGATAGCCGACGCGCAATGCGTCAGCAGGGTGAGCGCAAGCAGAAGCACCGAGGAGCAGATACTCACCGCGGCGATCAAATAGCCGAGCAGAGAGGCGAATTCCTCAAGCAGTTTTTTTTCGGCATCACATCCGAGCAGCTCGGCAAGCGATGCCGCGATCTGCCAGACTGCGCGAAGTAAAAGCAACTCCAGAAGTGTGGGGAGCAGGGTTAGCGCGATCAGTAATATTCCGCAAACGCCAACTGTTCCGCGCAGATAGACCACCCCCGCGCTCACCGTGCGCAAAAGCTCGGACACCGAGCCGCCCACAACGGGAATGAGATTGCCTGCCGCAAATTTTACGCTTCGCATGGCAAGGGTGTCGCTGCTTGCCCCGAGCGTGGTTTGTGCCGCAAGCATGGCAAGCAGGAGCATCATCAGAAAGCCGAGTGCGGTGGTGTAATTCTTTTTCAGAGTGGTGGAGAGCATTCCCGTGCGGAGCGAGGGATCGAGCGCATGGATGAGCGCGAGCGCCATGCAAATGCCGCAAAAGGGGATCACACTTTTGCCCACGAGCTCCTCAAGCACCGTCATGTAAACTGCAAGTCCTCCCGAGGATGCCACCGCCGTGCTCACGTTTCCGCCCATTGCATAGAGCACGCCGAGCAGGGGAATGACCGCACGCGTGACGTGGGAGACGGTTGTGAAATAATCGACCACACCGCCGAGCGAGACGTAGCTCTCGCGCAAAAGTGTGAGCGTGATGACAAGGGTGGAGCAAAAGGCGAAGGCGCGGCTCACCCCCTCGCCACCGAGTGCAGAGCGTATGCTGCGCAGAATCGAGGAAAGGAGGAGCAGACCGCAAACGCCTGCAAGCACCCCGAGTGCCTCTCCGAGTCGCAAACCGACGAGCGAGAGCAGCGTGCCAAGCAGATAGGAAAGGTCGCTCATCTGCTGCACCGCGTCTCCAACCTCGCCGCTATCCGAGGAAAAGAGTCCGTCGGGCAGCAGAGCTCGCAGCTCCTCGGGGAGTGCATTGAGCAGATCGGAGAATTCAGGGGGCATTTCCTCGGTCGGGAGTGATTCGGTTTCCTCCTCGGCATAAACCGGGAGTGAGAGGCAGAGGCAGAGCGCAAGAATCGGCAGGAAGATGCGAATGAGTCGGCTGATACGTCCTGTCATGCTCCGCCTCCCAGATTGAGTAGCTCCTGAGCCAGCGTTAAAATCTCCTGAATGAGCGGCAGAGAGAGCAGAAGCAGCTCGATCCTGCCAATCAGCTCCACGCCGTTTGCCGCCGCACTTTCTCCGCATTCGCGGCAAAGATCGGCAGAGAGGTGCGTCAGCACCGCGATGCCAAGCGCCTTGAACAGGATCACGGTATACGCAGAGGCATTACCCATTTCCATGAGCGTTCGCAGGTAGTTGACGAGCGGTGCGGCGGCGGAAAGTGCGGCGTACCCGAAAACCAGCGTAGCGGCAAGTCGTACAAGCAGCACCGTGTCGCTTTTCCATTGCTTGATGACAAGCAGAAGTAAGGAAACGAGCAGCGCTACCGAGCAATATTTGAGAATTTCCATTGCTACATTCCAAAGACCATGCGCACCAGATCAAAGAGTGCACCGATCTCACTAATCAGTAGCATGAGCGTGACGATGATCCCCGCGATCGTCACGAAGGTTGCCTGTTCGTCCCGTCCGCTTTTGTTGAGGATCTGTGAGGCAACCGCAACGAGAATTCCAACGCCCGCAACCTTGATGATGAGTGAAATATCCATTTTCCAATCCTTTTTCCAATCGTTGTGAGGCGCACGACCGAGCCCGAGGCGGTCTACCAGAGCAGGATCACCGTTCCGAGCGCGGCGCTGATCGAGAGTGTGACGGCGAGCTTGACGCGCATGGGGTGCGCCTTTGCGAGGGTGTCCCGATGCTCCCCGAGTACGCGGATATAAAAGTCGCAATGCCGCAGCTCCTCCTCCCGATAGGAGCTCCCCGCCTCCTTTGCGAAGCCTTCAAGCAGACGCCTCACCTCGGTATCAAGCAGGGGAGAGGCGGCGGAGAGCAGTTCGCAGAGCGTTTCGGCATCCCTGCCCGCACCGCATGCACGGCGCAGGTTCGGGTCACATCCCGCCAGAATTTCGTTGATCGGTCTTTGGTAGCAATCAATCTGGCGGTGGAGCGTTCGCAAAAGCTCCAGCCAGGCGTCGAGCACCGAGAGCCGCCGCCGTTCACCCTCGGCGCAGCGAAATGCCGTCGCTGTGCCCACCGCAAGAATTGCAAGCGTTCCGAGTAGCTTGGCGGCAATCATGCGATTCCTCCCGAGACGTCGCACCGACGGCTGATCTCATAGGAAAAGCGATTGCCAACGCGCGAGAGCGAGACGTAAAGATCAAATACGCCCGCACGGTGCAGCGTGGCGATGGCAGGGCGGTCGAGCAGCTCTCCGAGCGAGCGTGCATGCGTCGATGCGACGAGCGGGACCCCGCAATTTGCCGCCGATAGGATGGCATCGGCATCCTCTGCCGATCCGATTTCGTCGCACACGATCAGCTGCGCACCGAGCGAGCGCACCGCGATCTCGATGCCGAGCGCGCGCGGATAGCCAACCAAAATATCAAGAAGCAGATCCTGTGCGTCAAGCCCGAAGCGGAGCTCGGCACGCGTGTCCACCGCAACCGTGCGGATCGCGTGGCAGGGAGAGGACGCCAACGCCGCGATCGCACGCAAAAGCGTGGTCTTACCGACTCCGGGAGGCGCAAAGATCAGCGCTCCGCGCATGCTACCGTCCTCCGAAAGCGCACGCAGAATCGGGGATGCATCCACCTCTGTGCGATGCGGAATACGTACCGTGAGCCCCGTGATCTCGCGCACACCGATCACCTGTCCCGCGTCGGTGGCAGCAGTTCCGCAAACACCCACGCGAATGCCGTCGGGGAGCGAAAGATAGCCCTGTCGGATGGTTTCGCTGTGGGCGTAGAGCGAGCCTGCGCACATTCCCTGCAGGAGCGTCTGCATCTCGTCCGCTCCAAGCGTAACGCCGAGCGGAAAGCTTCGCCCTGCGGCTGTGACCGTTGCCTCGCGGTTGGCATGCAGACGCAATTCCTCCACACGCGGGGCGGTCGAGCGGCGAAGGGCATCGGTCAGACGATGCGGCAGAAGCGCGGAGAGGGTGGGCGGCAGCGAGAGAGGGGGGCGGTTGATTTCAATTTTTTGCATGAGAGCACCTCGCTTTGTTCTGTTGCACTATATGCGGGCGCGTCCGAAAAAAGAACGTTTTGGAGGACAATGCATATACTGCTACCAAAAAACGAAGGGAGAATGTGCAGATGACCATTCAAAAAACAGGCGAGGACTCCTACTTTGCCGCCTCCAACAGCGCCGATGGCTTTCACAGCTACTACGCGGAATGCTTTGATGCGCGGCGCATTGAGCGCGTCTACGCCATCAAGGGTGGTCCGGGGACCGGAAAAAGCCGCTTTTTGCGTGACGTTGCGCGTGCCGCAGAGGGGGAGGGCTGGCAGAGTGAATATATCTACTGCTCCTCCGATCCCACCTCGCTCGACGGCGTGATCCTGACGGGACCCATTCATACCGTTGCTCTGCTCGACGCCACCGCGCCGCACGTTTATGAGCCGCGTCTGCCGGGGGCACGTGAGGAGATCGTCAACCTCGGTGCCTTTTGGGATGCCGATCGGCTCGGCAAACGGTGCGAGGAGATTGAACTGCTTGGACGGCGTAAAAGTGAGGCGTATCGTCGTGCCTACCGTTATCTTGCAGGGGCGGGAGCAATGTCTCGCACACATGACGAGGTGGTTGCACCCTATATCCGCCGTCTCGCGATTGAGACGTTTGCCGAGCGCCTCATGCGTGAAATCCCGAGAGGGGAGGGCTACCGCATGCAACCGGCGCTGATCGGTTCGATCGGAATGCTCGGTGAGGTGCGGCTTGACGGATATTTTGCAAGAGCCGAAACGCTCTATCTGCTCGACGATTGTCACGGTGCAGCACAGTATCTGCTCGACGCGATCGGACGGCGTGCGGTGGAGCGCGGTCTTTCGGTTCGGCTGTCTCACGATCCGCTTGAGCCCACACGCCTTGACGGTATCTTTTTGTGTGAGAGCAAAACGGCGTTTGCGGTGGCAGAGCCCGACGAATGCCCTTATCCCAACCGCAGGCTTTCGATGCGTCGTTTCGTGCAAACGGCGGCAATGAAGCCGATCCGAGGGGCGGCGGTTTACGCCGAGCGGATGCGCCGCGCCATGCTCGGCGGTGCAATCGAGGAGATGGATCGTGTGCGTGAGGTGCATTTTGCGCTGGAGAAGATCTACATGGATGTGATGGATTTTGAAGCAAAGGAACGCTTCACAAAAGATTTTTCCGCGCGTCTCTTGGACTTGAAAAAAACGTAAAAGCATGATATAATAGTATTGTTGAAAGAAAAAAGACCGCAATGGGGGCGAAGTTGTCCTTTTGCGGTCGGATCAGAAAGGAGGGGCGAGATGAAGGTTGTACTCTTTGCGCTCAACGGCTCGTGGGTGCACAGCAATCTGGCGATTCGATGCCTGCGGCAGCCGCTGGAGCGAGAGGGCTTTGAGGTTGCGTTGGTCGAGCATAGCCTACGCGATCGGAGTGCACACGTGCTTGAGGCGCTTTGGCGTGAGCATGCCGATATTTACGGATTTTCCTGCTATATCTGGAACCTGACCGAAATGCTCACGCTTGCCGAGTCACTTCATTCTATATTGCCCGAGGCACGCATCGTTCTGGGGGGACCCGAGGTTTCCTATGCAACCGAACGCTTCGACGGCATGCATTTTATCGACGCAATCGTTTGCGGAGAGGGCGAGGAGGCGATGACGGCACTCTGCCGCACGATTCGCGACCGACAGTCCTTTTCTCGGGTGATTGATGGAAAGTCGACAGACATGACCCAGCACGGGGGCATGCTCTACCGCGAGGGTGAGACGGGCGGCGGCATTCTCTACTACGAATCCTCGCGCGGCTGTCCGTTTTCTTGCGCCTATTGCCTTTCCTCTGCCACTCACGGTGTACGCTGTCGGAGCGTGGAGGAAACGCTTGCTGACATGGAACGCTTCGAGCGGCTCCACGGCACGTGCAAAGTAATCAAATTCGTTGACCGCACCTTCAACGCAAGCGTCAAGCGCGCCAACGCGATCTGGCGAGCCCTGCTCGATGAGCGCTACACCAAATGCTATCATTTCGAGGTCTGCGCCTCTCTGCTCGACGAGGAAAGCATGGAAATTCTCGCCGCCTTTCCAAAGGGGAAAATTCAGCTCGAATTCGGGCTGCAGAGCACCCATCCCGAAACGCTTGCCGCCGTGTCGCGCCATATCAAGCCCGAGGCGGTGATCAGCGCCGTCCGACGGGTGCACGAAATGGGGAATATCCACGTGCATCTCGACCTGATTGCAGGGTTGCCCTACGAGAGCTACGCGCGCTTTGCCAAGTCCTTCGACGATGCCTACGGCTCGTGTGACCTACTCCAGCTCGGCTTTCTCAAGCTGCTTCACGGCACCGAGCTGCGTGCACGCGCCGAGGAATACGGCTACCGCG
>CAJKPX010000030.1 GCA_905201895.1 uncultured Eubacteriales bacterium
GGGGCAATGCTCGCAAAGCGACATTGCCATGGAGCGAAGCGGAATGTGATCCTCCGACTGCCCGCATCTGTTGCGACGTCAGGTACTTGTGCCCTGCGTCGGTAGCAACGGAACGTTGCGATGGTGCCTACCACCCTGCCGCCTTTCCCCAAAAAACAACTTTTTGTTGGAATGAGGCAAAAAACTTCTCCGACACCCCTCAAGACCTTCCCCGAAGGTGGATCAAGGGTGGTTTTTGTTTTACGGCATAGATATTGTTTTTTAAGAACAAAGCATAATGGTCATGAAACGCTGGCTCTGTCATTTCCATTTTCATCCCATATCAAGCGTTCCTCCAACAAAAATAAGGGACCGCGCCAAACGGTTGCTCGTTTGATGCGCAGTCCCTTTTATTTTCAGTTATTCGGGTTCCCCCATGCCGCCGTGAGGATCGCGCGGAAGGACTCGCGTCCGCAGGTGCCGCGCTTGGTGCGGCGGTTCCACCATGCCGAGGTGGGGTGCGGCAGGACGTGGAGTGAGGGGACACCCTCCCGACCGTTGCGGCAAAATGCTCCGTTTGTCAAGGCATATGTGCGATATGCCTTGCTTGAGAGCACGATCACCGCGTCGGGCTCGATCGTGCGGATCACGGCGTCGAGCGTTTCCGCGGCAACGGCGTTGTCACGCGCCGCAAGCTCTGCCGACCATTCCCCCTGCACGCCGTTGATCGTCCGACCGAAGGCAAAGGCGGGTCGCTGATAGTAATTGAGAAAGGCGAAATTGTGGATCAGCTGCTTTGGGGGCTTCTCCGAGGCTTCGTCGGTGCAATAGTAGGCGCGCAGGGGATTGGAAAACATCAGGAGTCCGCCACCGCCAAAGCCGGGCTCGGTGACAAATCGGTTGAGGATATATCTTGTGGTATAGTTTCCGAAATCGGTGCAAAACACGTTGTCGGGGTCGGCAAAGCACAGGGGAGACTCATACCAATCAAGCGCCCCGAAATCGGCAACCACGTCGCGCGGAGCTGCGTTTTTCCGTGCCTTGTTCGACACGTAGTGGCTCTCTCCAACCAGCATCACGCGTGCGGGTCGGTCGGCGTAGCCTCTGCCCACGAAGGGGAGCATTTCGGGGTGGTTGCGATAGTGCGGAATCTGCAGCAGCGCGCGGTCAAACTGCGTATCGCAGGTTTCCATCACGGCGGCGTCGAGCGGCGCATTTTTTGGAAAACGGTACATGCTTTTCTCCTTTTTCGGTTGATGAAAACGGTGCTCTGCGCAATCGCTTGCCCGCGCGGTTTTGGTGCCGGAATTGCTTGATCTCAAGACCGTCCTCTACCTTCATTATAGCATACCGAACGCCAAATGTAAATGGAAAATTTGCGAACGCGTGAGGATTTTTTCGGTTTCTCTTGACACCGTTCCGTTTTTGTGATATAACCATAAACAGGGTTTATACCTGACGGAGGTCACCATGAAAATTCATCTTTTACCCGAAAAGGGCAATTTTTACAAGGCAAATCTTCACAGTCATTCCACCGTGTCCGACGGAAAGTGGACACCGGAGGAGATGAAGCAACGCTACATGGACGAGGGCTATTCGATCGTTGCCTACACCGATCATCACGTCTTTGTTCCGCACAACGATCTGACCGACGAGCACTTTCTGGCGCTCAACGGATACGAGATGGACGTTCCCGAGGATCGCCCCTGGGACGAATACGCCAAGACCTGCCATTTCTGTCTGATCGCGCTCGACCGTGACAGAGTGGAGCAAAGGCTCTATCATGACAGCGTTTTCATCGACCAAAACGCCGACCGAGTGGTCCTCGACCGCACCCATGCTCCCATCAAGCGCCGCTATGACCCTGCCTTCATCTCCGCTCTGATGGAGGAGGCACGGGCGGACGGCTTTTTCGTCACCTACAACCACCCCGTGTGGTCGCTCGAGGACTCGCGTGATTTTCTCGGCTATCACGGCATGCACGCGCTTGAGATCATCAACTACGGCGGCATTGCGGCGGGCTACGACGATAAGGTGGGCTATATCTACGATATTCTGCTCCGCGATGGCAGGGAGCTCTATTGCGTGGGTGCCGACGACAATCACAACCTCTTTCCCATCGACCACCCGCGCTGTGATTCCTTCGGCGGCTTTACCATGATTTGTGCGGAGCGGCTGGACTACGCCTCGATCACGCAGGCGATGCTTCGCGGGGATATGTATGCCTCCGAGGGACCGCTGATCCACGAGCTCTACTATGACACCGAGGACGGCCGTATCCACATCAAAACCAGCGAGGCGGTGCGCGTGGTGATGTCGCTCGGCGCGCGCTACGGCAGCACCAAAACGGCATCCCATAAGGGGGAGACGATCACCGAGACGTCGTTCAGCCTCAAAAGAAGACCCGACGAGATCATCCGCTTTGTTGTGCGCGATGCCGCGGGCAGAGAGGCGTTCACCCGTGCATATCGCGTAAAGGACATCTATGACGCGATCAAATGAGCGCGGGGCGGGTAAAACGGAATAACGCGCCAAAAGGGGCTGTCTCAACTTACAAGGATGAGACAGCCCCCCTTCGTATAGATACTGCGAATACAGGAATGTAAAGTAGCTTTTGTAGGGCGGTGGCAATATTTGCGAAGCAACATTGCCATGGAGCGAAGCGAAATGTGATTGCCTACCGCCGTTGTTCGGCACTAGGGTATTCGCGTGTTGCGCAGCAACGTTTCGAAGCGTTAGTGCCTCGACCAATGCAAAAAGGACGCCGATTGGCGTCCTTTTTGCGGTTTGCATTTGGGATTCAAAGCTCACGGGTGAGAGGCGCATTTCGTTGAAGAAGTGCCTTTATTGCCGCTCATCGCAGATCAGCCTTGCTCCGTCAAACGACTCGATGCCGTACATCACAAGGTCTCCGATCTCCCCTGCAAGGGAAATCACCGAGAGTCCGCCGCCTCGCACGTTCTTGATGGAAATGTGGTGCGTTTCGTTGGCAGTGGCATGGCGCGCACCGTAAAAGTGCGTATCCCCCACGCGAACCGCACAAAATCCCCTGTCCATATGTGGCGATTGTCTGCCCATGTCATAAACACCGTCAATGTCGATATGGTGCAGCGCGAGATCTCCTTGATTCAAAAGACGCACGTTTGCGAAAAATGATGCGGTACGGATGTTTCTGACCGTCACGTAGCAAAGATCGGACGGAAGCCCCTCAACCGAAAAGGTGCGCTCAAGCGTACCGTTCAGTGCGGTAAGGGCAATCGAATCATCCTCGCAAAAGCCGGTTATGTTTTCGATCACGATGTGGTGACAGCCCTGACGAAGATCGATACCGTCCGAATTTTTTACCAAAATCTGATCGTACTTTTCCCTCCACATGCCGTGATAATCGGTGGTGCCGTTTCCGTCCACACCGGGGATCAGGTCTCTTCTCAATCCGTGATATTCGTTTCCGTTCTCGTCAATTCCGATGTCATTTGCGCAAAAATCGATATTGCCCAGATATCCGTTGGAGCAATACACAAAATTGAGTGTCCACCAGCGCTGATTGCGGCAATGGATCCCCGAAATCCGAAACCCGTCCACGTTGGTGAAAAGCAGAAGATTGTTCTTCCATATCGGGGGCAAGCCGTCCCTGCCGTAATTTTTTTCGGAAAGACCGTTGTATTTTCCGCCGTCAAGGATCGCCTCGCCGCTACCGATAATCGATATATTCCTGTCGGTTCCCGCAACCGTCCTGCCCCGCTCCGTGCCGTGACTTTCGTTGACGAATATATTTGAATATACTCCATCAGCCAAACGCAAATGGCAATCCTTGAGGATCAGCGTAAAATCGGAGGGCAATCTGATCTCCCGATCGATCTCCCAGTATCCGCTGATCACAGCCGTGCGCGTGAGATTGTTCACCGCCTCGGAAATTGCCGTAGTCACGTATTCGCAACCGCCCTTTTGAAACTCTTTTTTCTGCATTGTGTCATCTCCCATCAGATCCTACATACCCTCACACGGTATGTAGACCAAAGATTAGCAAAGGCATTATAGCACAGAACCCCGCCGTTGTCAATACCCGGCATGCAAGTGCGGATCGGAGCCTCCTCGGCTATTTTCAGAATTGCAATATCATATTTTTCAATTATAACATTTTTTTCAAGAAATGTAAAGTATCTTTTGTAGGGCGGGGCAATATTTGCGAAGCAACATTGCCATGGAGCGAAGCGAAATGTGATCCCCGACGGTCCTTAAGGCACTGGGGTACCGCCTGCGGCGAGGATTCGCGTGCTCAGGACAGACGCAAAAAGGACACCGTTTGGTGTCCTTTGCATTGCATTTGATGACCGTTTTAGAGACATATTAAATCATGTTCACACCTTCTGATCTCAGAATCGTTTTCGCTTCAAGTATTTGCTGTTCCGTTGGGATCCATTCTACCCTACCGCTATCCGCAAAACCGAGAAAAACGGATTTCGTCCCGCCGTACGCATGATACGGAATGAGCTCCAAACCGTCAAAATTTTTGATTTTTTTCGCAATCGCCGCAAGCTCCCTGTAATGCGTCTTATCTGTATTAACACCGTTTATGAGAATACATCTTAGGCGTATTTTTGCGCCCATTTCATTGATTGCTCTTAAATTTTCGAGAATCCTTTTGTTTGAAACTCCCGTGTACTTTTTGTGCCGTTTGTCGTCAGTATCCTTGATATCCCATAAGAACAGATCGACAAATTCTACCGCCTTGCATAAAGTTTCGGCATCGGCATATCCACAGGTCTCCACTGCCGTGGATAACTCCCTCTCTTTACATTCCCTCAACAAAGCGATCGTTGCTTCTCCTTGTGCAAAGGGCTCTCCTCCTGAGAGTGTGATTCCTCCGGTTTCTCCGTAGAAGGCTTTATCCTTTTGGGCGATTTCAAGGATCTGATCAATCGACATATCCTCACCGCATTTCTCCAAAGCACCCGTGGGACAGTTTTCTACACAAGCAAAGCATAAAATACACTTTTTGCGGTCGATCCCGCGGTCAGCGCCGATCGTCTGTGCAAAAGAATTACAAAACGCCGCACACCCTCCGCACAAAATACACCTATTTTTGTAGAACAAAAGCTCGGCACTCGTCCTTTGCGTTTCGGGATTGTGACACCACGCACAGCGTAAAGGACAGCCCTTCAAAAAAAGGGTTGTACGAATACCGGGTCCGTCATGCATACAAAAGCGCTGGATCTCGGTTACTCTCAATTTTATTTCAGTGTTCATTTTGCTCAATCACCATATCCTGCCATTCCTTACTGAGCGTTGCAAAGCGCGCGTTCCAGCCTGAAACTCTGACAGAAAGCGTTTGATAATTTTCGGGATGCGCTTGCGCCTCACGAAGCAATGCGGCATCCACTACATCGGGCTGCATAAAGAATCCGCCCAGCGCAACAAAGCCTCGCATCAATGCCATCAGCGCGTGCAAGCCGTCCTCGCCCTCCACACTTGATGGCAACAGCTTGATATCAAGCGCCGCACCGGTAGCAAGCCTTGAAAGGTCTGTTTTGCAGTAGGAACGAATGATCGCCGTTGCGCTTTCCTTATCGGTGTTCGGAGTTGGAGAGCAGTTCGCCGCCAAGACCTCACCCTGCTTTCTGCCGTGAGGTGATGCCAATCGTTTTGATGACCATTCAAGCTGACGGCCAAAGGTGCTGACTCCTGCAGGGAAACGGTAGCCGCATTTGCCGTTGAAGGAAGTACAAATGTCGGCAAAGTCCGAGAGCAGACGCGCGGCGATCTGGTCAACCTCGTCGTTGTCGTTTCCATAATACACGTAGCGGTTAAGCACGTATTGGCGAAGCGCTTCTTCTCCTTCCCAATTATTTTTGAGAATTTTGAGAAGCTGTGCAAGCGTCAATTTTTTCTCGTCATAAACCAGCTTTTTAATCGCATAAAGACTGTTTACCGTATCGGCAAGCCCGCCTATATGAGGCGAATTTACGTTATAAACAGGTCCCCCTTCAAGATAAGAAAGTCCCTTTTCGATGCAGCCCTGCTCAAAAAGCGAAACGACCGTACAGGGGGATTGTTCTACCCACTTCCATTCCTTTGCTGATACACCGCAGTTGGTAAATTTTTTCTGCTTGTGAAGAAAAATTGATTCAACCTGAGCACGAAGGCCTGATACGAATTTTTGATATAGCTCTTCAAAATTTTCAAAATCTGCCGATCCATCATATCCGTGTAAGGTTTCCTGTTGCAGGATCTGCAGAGAATCAAAGGGCGAATAGATAAAGAAGGTTTTTCCGGGAATCTGTACCTCCCAGCATCCGTCATTTGCAAAGCTTCTTGCCTCGCGCTCGTCATACCCATCCCGAGCAAGTGCGTTTATGACCAGATCCTCGTTGTATATGGCAAGTATTCCACCGCCAAATCTCATAACCTCTGCAACTCTTCTCAAAAGCTTTTCGTCGGTTTTTTGATTGATACGGACAGTAGTCGGAAAATCACCGATACCAAGCTCTTCCAGAATATCGAGGACGAGATGGGTCACCTCGTTTGTGACCTCGGTTCCGTTCTCATCAATACCCGCAAGCACTATGTTTTGATAATGCTGGGCATCACCGCTGCCAATAAATTGACCGTTTACCCACTCACAGCCTTTAATGAAGAAATGCGCCAATATCTCGCGCGCCTCGTTAAGTGACAAGGTGCCGTTTTCAAGATCTTTTTTGAGATAATCGCCAAGCAGATAGTCGATTCGTCCAATGCCCGGCCAGTTTCCGCAAAGGCGGATAAAGGCAAAGGAGAACCAAAGCGATTGTACCGCTTCATAAAAGCTTTTAGCGGGTTCAAAGGGCACGCGCGTGAGATTATCGTAATTTGCTTTGTATTCCGGAAGATCACGCAACGCATCAAGATATCGTCCGTGCCAGAGCTCAAAAGCTCTGATAGCATTCAAACAACTTTTGGAAAAGGCTTCCTTTTCGGTGGTTCGATACTTCTCATAAGCCTCCTCGGCTTTGGCTTTGATCGAATTCACGCCCTCCTTCAGTACTGTTTCAAAATCAACGGTCAGGTGGCTGATGCTTGCGTAAACGGGAGTGCCGTTATAAGTTGCGGGGACAGTATGCCTGATTGCGAGTCCCAGCGTTGCCGCGCCGCTGATCTTCTCCCCCTCGCAAATGCGGATCGGAGCCTCCTCGGCTATTTTCAGAATTGCAATATCATATTTTTCAAGAGCTGATAAGGCTGAAAAATTTGCCATACTGTCTAAGGAAATGGAGTCTGTTTTTAAGGTGTCCAATCCATATTTTCTTCCCAAAGACTCATAGGCAAATTTCCTGGTCTGTTCGGATAAACGTATCGGGCGGTTACCGCCGTTTTGCGCGTAAAATTTCACACCGTCACCTCCGACAATATTCTTTTTCGATCTCCTCTCGGATGGTACGCATACTATACCGAAAGAAATCCAAAATGCAAGAAAGGGGGTTGAAAATTGTTGGTTGAGATCATTATAACATGCTTTTCAAGAAATGTAAAGTGTCTTTTTGTAGGGCGGTGGCAATATTTGCGAAGCAACATTGCCATGGAGCGAAGCGAAATGTGATCCCCGACGGTCCTTATAGGCACAAGGGTATTCGGCCTTACGGCGAAGATTCCCCCGCTTGCCGCTTACGAGCGAGCTCGACGCGCTCTGCGCGGGGGAATGCGAACCTAACTCCACAACGCTTCGCGTTGCGTAGCAACGTTTCGAAGCGTTAGTGCCCCAGCCAAAAAGAGAGAGCAGCACAATGTGCTGCTCTCTCTTTTTGTGTGTTATGACCTTAATAGATGCTATCCAAAATTGACGATACAGAGCCCGACAAGCCCTAATATCAAGCCGATTATTTTCTTTGTCGTCAGTTTTTCCTTGAATGCAAATACAGACCCTATACAAACAAAAATAATGCCAAGTCCGTTAAACAAAGGGAACAAAAGAACCGAGGGTACATTCCCGGCTAATTTTGTCATAACCAGACTGATAACACAAAGTGAAATCGCACTTCCCGTAGCGCACAGTAACACCGCTTTCATATCTTTTTTATCCCGCTTTTGTGGACGGACAAAAAGACACAAGATCAAAAAAGCTACGATGAAAGAATAAAAATTATACGCGCTTACACTTTGCTCGACAAAATAAAGTCCCATAAGCTTTTGGGCGATCATAACGCCGCCGCTTGTCAGAAAAACAACGAGACCGACGAGGATACCCATGATATCAAAGCTCCTTTTTTCCGCTTTGCTATCCTTGAGCAGGACGATCGAAGCGATTGCCAAAATAATACCCACCGCAGACCAAATACTTAACTTTTCCGACCAAAAAAAGTGTCCGATCACGCAAGGAACGATCATTCCCGCGGCATGACAAAAGGTCATAAATGCCACCGAGGTCTTTTCATATCCTTTTAGTATAATCGTTTTGCTGACCGCGTACATCACACCACAGGCAATTCCGCAAAGAATGACTCCAAGCTTGAACTTTGGGGTATCGTCTGCTAAAAACATTGGTAAAAGACAGAGGCTTCCGAGCAAAAATTTCAGGCAATTATATAAGAAATTATGCTTGTTATCGCCCTTTGACGAAACATATTTGTCACAAAATGAGTTCGACACATACAGTGGTACACAGGCTAAAATGATCAATATTTCTTTTGTCATTACAATATCACACTTCTTGCGTTATCGGCTTTTGACGATAACTGGATCTTCCTCGTTACTGTTTTTCCGTTAGCAGTGATTAGCAGATCATATTCGCCGTAGAAGCCTCTAAACTCAACACAACCGTCCTTATCGGTTACAAGCTCTTCCTCTGTGTGCCATATTTCTTGCAATAGCTCCTTTATTTTGTAATATGCGGGTTTCGGTGACATATCAAATCTCAAAAGACCTCCATGATAATAGTTCTCGCCCAGTGTCATATCTCCCTGTGAGGCTTTGATTTTTTCAGGGGAAGGATCCCAAAGATGAGCATATCCGTCCACAAGGTTCCAATATATGATCTGTTCCACGTTGGGGTGTGAAAACCAAATAGAATAGAGATTTTCAATAATCTTTGCCTGGATCTCCTCGTCATCATCTTCCCACGAATACGAAGGTACTGTCACCTCTGTTATTTGGAGAGGCTTACCGAAGGTTGCATACATATCCATATGCTTATAAAGATTTTCGGGGTTAAGCGTTAATCTCGTTTTTTCATATTCAAGCTCTGCTTTGTTAAAGAGGTGATACTGCATACCGATCGCATCGATTCTTGCGCCCTTGAGCATGTTGGCTTCTATGTACGCATAATACTTGTCGGTCGCACGGCATTTATCTTTCCACGAGAGTCCCGTATGCTCGTTGATGCAAAGCTGATTCTGTGGGAAATATTTCTCAGCAAGCTTGAAGCACCATTCCACGTAATTTGATTCATCGTAAAAGGCTGTCTTTCCCACATCCCACTCCATTTCGTTGGTGACCTCGATCGTGCGGATTTTGTCGGCGTAGCGCTCGGAGATTTCAGCATATCGCCTTTCCAGTTCCCGCTTCACCTCGTCAACGTTTACGTCATATAACCATTTTGGAAAGAATGCGTCGTAAGCCAACGCATGCTCACGCGGCTCAATTCCATGCTTTTCGCAAAATTCGATACAAAGATCGGGGGCGGGACGGCGATATACCTTCGGACTGTGCTTTGCGTATCTGGGTTTGCCTCGATCGGGTTCAAGTGTATCCCAATAGAACGGAAGCGTTGCCATATTGAATACATCAGAAAAATATTTTTTGTATTTTTCATTTTTTTCGTCAGTTTCAAGCTCGTCCAGCATAAACAGGTTCGCTCCAAAACGAAATTCGTGACTCTTTTGTATAAGTTTAATTTTCGCGTTTGGAATAGGGTTGCCTTCCCGGTCAACAACGGTCACGCTACCGTTACCTTTTCGGTAGCGTTCAATGCCTTCAGCAGCTCTTTTGCTCCAAGCATCATTTTGTTTTTCAAACAGATCCAAAACCTTTCTTCTGTCACCCATTTGAGAATCCTCCCGATTTGTTTTTTATATTATAGCATATCAAAATTTCAACGTACACCTATAAATCAATACAATAGGTTGACTTTTCGAAACAAATTTGTTATAATCGAATCAAATATCGGAGGTTTTGTTATGTTTTTCGAAAAAGAACTGTTGTCATTTAATATATTAGACGTTCTTGAGTTAAAGCAACAGGATGTCAATATGTTTAATAGTGGGCGAAACTTTAGCGCCCTTTCATTTCGTTTTCGTTCCGATGCCGTTCTGATAAACAAAACAGAAAGGCATTCTATGAAGGATAACTATGTGTCCTACTTTCCCACAAGATTGGATTATACCAGAGTGGCAACGGTGGACGAGATGATCGTTGTTCATTTTGATACAATAAATTACAGTACAAAAAATATTGAATACTTTATTCCCAATAATCCGGCCGTGCTCTCCGAACTCTTCCGAGAGATATTTGATGTTTGGAACAAAAAAGAACTTGGTTATAAATATAAATGCTCCGCCATTTTGTGCGAGATATTTGCAGAATGTTATACACAAAATTACGTCTCAAAGTCGCAAAACCTAAAAATTCGCAACTCGGTAGAGTACCTTTTGAAAAACTATAAAAAAAGCGATCTCTCAATAAAAGAGATCGCAGACAAGTCATTTATGAGCGATGTGTATTTCAGAAAGCTTTTCAAAGAGGAATATGCTATTTCACCCCAAAAATATATAATCAATCTGCGCATACAAAATGCTATTGGACTTATCTCCACGGGATACTATTCCTTAAAAGAGGTTGCATATATGTCCGGATATAACGATTATAAATATTTTTCTGTTGAGTTCAAAAAAATTGTGGGGGTATCTCCGTCGGAATATTTATATAATTACAGATGAAAAAAGAGCAAAGTCTGCGAATAAAAATTGCAAAAATCGCCCTGAATTTGTTAGTACAGTGGTTTGAATCCCTGACAACCCTCAAAAACACCCATTGGCATCTATTTGTTTTCAAACTGAATTTTTCGACAAAAAAAGCCCAGACTCCTTATGGAATCTGGGTTTATCCGACCTGCATCTATTAAGGTCAGAACAGTTGTCGGAGACTAGGGTAACTCCGCTTCGCTCCGTGATTCGCACGCTCTGTCTCGCTGTGGCTCGGTCACGCTCGCGTTCTGACATCACACCGTGATGTCATTCATTACGCTCACGCCGCTTCGCTACCTGACAAGCGAGCTTGTCGATCTTCGAGCGGCGAATGCGAACCTAAATCCGCGTTGCTTCGCTCGCGGAGCGAGCTTTGAACCGACGAGTGCTCCAGCCAAAAAGAGAGAGCAACACAACGTGCTGCTCTCTCTTTTTGTCAAGAGGCTACGAAAAAGATATTTTGGGGGAACTTTCACTAGGATTTGAACTCCTACGGAGTCACGCAACAATCAATTTAAACTTGAAATGACGTCAATCTCGTATGGCAAATCTAAAAAAGCTCGTGAAACAACATAGCTCTCTTTGTTGGCATCTATTGCATACCAAATATTGTTTTTTTCAACCAATTGCAATGACAATTTCATATTAGGATGATTTTTTAAGCTTATAACCAGTTTTATCGGTTCTCCATGATTCTGTAAATCATCATAACTGCAATCAGATTTAGTCAGCACCTCTGCAAAAACCACAGTTTTAGAGGTATCCCCCACAACGTAAGTGTCAGACTTGTAGTCATAATCTTGCCTTAAATAGAGATTCGTATCTCCGCCAATCGAGTGTATGAAAACGGGATTCTCTGATGAATCGGAATAAAATTTTGTTGAAAAAGGGAAACTGTAATAATATCCCAATTCGACATCATTTTCATTTACTTGTCCATAAGCTTCAGTCGCTGTAAAAAGAGATGTTGTATAGTATTCTTTCCCTTGATATAACACATATTGTTCGCCATTACGTTCATCAAAGGTTACATTTTCATAGGTGGTATACGCACAACCTGTCAAACACGTGATAACGCAAAGAATGATAAGAACACTGATAATATGTTTTTTCATGGTTACACTGCCTTTCTAAGATTAGTATAGCATAAAATCGGGGAGATTGCAAGAGCTTGCGGGAAATTGGGGCGAAGCGTGCCCGTTTTGGGCACTAGGGTATTCGCGCGTTGCGCGAAGATTTTTGCTCGCGGCTCTCGTGAGCGAGCTCCCATCGCCTTGCTCGCAAAATGCGAACCTAAATCCGCGTCGCTTCGCTCGCGGAGCGAGCTTTGAAGCGGCGAGTGCCCCGGCCAAAAGAGAACCCCTCGCCGATTGGTGTCCTTTGCGTGAATGTAAAGTATCTTTTTGTAGGGACCGGCGTCCTCGACGGTCCTTATAGGCACTAGGGTATTCGCCTTACGGCGAAGATTCCCACCGCTCTCCGCCTGACAAGCGAGCTTGTCGATCTTCGAGCGGCGAATGCGAACCTAATCCCGTAACGCAAGCGTTACGGGGCTCGATTCGACGCAATAGCGTCGCAGCCAAAAAGAAACACCACCCTGTTGGGTGGTGTTTCTTTTTGGCTGGGGCACTAGGATTCGAACCTAGGTAATGACGGAGTCAGAGTCCGTTGCCTTACCGCTTGGCGATGCCCCATTCGTATTCACAACGCATATTATAACAGATGCATCTTGCTTTGTCAAGACTTTTTTGCAAATTTTTTTCTCTTTTTTGCATTTTTAAGAATTTCAATTTTTCTATTGACTTTCTATCTTCCTTATGCTACAATTTTATCGGACGTCGATAAAATATGGAGGGAAATATGGCAAGTATCAGGCAATTAGGCGAACGGCGAGAAAATATTGCGTCGATCGTTTCATTCGTCCGTAAAAACGGCGCGGTCACGCGTATGGAAATTCGCGAGGCACTCGCCTTGAGTTGGGCGTGTGTTTCTGATTTGGCGGCAGACTTGATCAGGGAGGGGGTTCTGCTCGAGTCTGCCGAGGTGGGCAGGGCGCCGTCTGCGGCAAAGGGCCGAACCCCCACGCGACTTTTGCTCAACGGGCAAAAATATTTTCTTGGAGTCGATATCAACGATTCGGGTATCGCGATCGCCAGGCTCTCGATGAACGGAGAGACCGTCGCTTCGAAAAAATGGGCGGCAGAGCTCTTTTCGGATGAGGCGGCATTGGCGGGCTCGGTTTGCGAAAAGATCGGGCAGATGCTTGCCGATCCCTCCGATTGCTGCGGCATTGGTGTTGCAATGGAGGGTGCTCGCACAGAGGACGGCGGCTGGGGCTACCCGATGCAGGGGGGCGCTGTGTCGGTTCATCCTGAGGTCTTTATCACCCGTTGCTTCGGCATGCCCGTTTCGGTGCGACATGACCCCGAATGCGTGCTGTATTCGGTAGCGGGGGAGCGCGCTGACTGTCTGACCGTACGCGTTGACCGCTGGATCGGTATTGCCGCCATGAAAGGCGGGCGAATTTTAGAGCTACCGTTCGAGCTTGGCTGGACGCGCTACGGCAAGCGTCGCCTGCAGGACATTCTGCGAAGCTGTGCACGCGAGGGTGATTACCGTGAGATCGCCGAGGCGCTTGGGCGTTCGGTTGGCAATCTCGCGCTGTTGATCGGCATCAATGCCTGCGTTCTGGCGGGGGAGATCACCGAATGGATCGGGAGCGTGCGCGAGGAGTTCGACGCCGCCTTCCGTGAGGTCAGCCAACATGTGAGCTATGAGCTATCCGACGTTTCGGATGCCTCCTTCGGCGCAGCACGTCTTGCAATGGCTGAATACCCGTCCGCAAAAGCAGAGCGGGCGTGATGAAAGGGGAATTGTGCAATGATGAACAAAGCACGCTTGACAAGCGGACCGATCCTTGGCAGCCTCGTGGCATTTTCGCTGCCGATGGTGGTCATCAATCTTCTGCAACTGCTGTTTCACACTGCCGACACCGCTGTGCTCGGCATGATGTCGGGCGATGCCGAGGTTGCAGCCGTGGGTGCCTGCGGCTCGCTGATCTCGGTGCTGGTCTGCCTCGTTTCGGGGTATTCCACCGCCGCAAACGTGGTGATCTCGCGTCGTGTGGGCTCTCGGGACCGGGAGGGGGCGCGACGCGCGACCGGAACGGCGCTTGTGTTGGGTCTGCTTTCGGGCTTGATCCTGATGGCGGTGGTGCTGCTTCTCTCGCGGCGCTTTCTGATCCTGACCAACTGTCAGCCCGAGGTCCTCGATATGGCAGACCTCTATATGAAGATTTATTTCCTCGGCATGTCGATCACCATGCTCTATAATTTCACTGCCTCGATCCTGCGCGCCTCGGGTGACAGTCTGCGACCCATGATCCACATGATGGTTGCGGGTGTGGCAAACGTTGGGCTTAACGTGCTGTTCGTTGGTGTGATCCGACTCACGGTGGCGGGAGTTGCGCTTGCAACCGTGCTCTCCAATCTCATTGCGCTGGTGCTTGCGCTCGTCGCGCTTGCAAGAAACCGTGATTACTGCAAGGTGGAAAAGCGGAACCTGCGCCTGCGCAGACAGGAGCTGCTTGAAATGATCGGAATCGGATTCCCTTCATGCATCGGCGGCTTGGCCTTCTATTTTGGAGAGGTGGCGGTGGTCTCGGCGGTCAACTCACTCGGCACCGACGCCATGACCGCAAATGCCATTTCATCACAGCTCGACCGACTCAACTACACCGTCGGCTCGTCGATCGCAAGTGCCATTGGCGTGATGATCTCGCAGAATTTCGGAGCGCAAAGATTCGACCGTGTGAAGCGAACCGTGATCATCGGTATGCTCTATTGCGTTGCGGTCTCTATGCTCATCGGCATTGGCGTGGTCGCGCTATCAACGCCTCTGATCGGAATTTTCACCGACAGCGATGCGGTCCTGCATCTCACCAAGCAACGTTTGGTGCTGGTCTGCCTGACCAACTTTATCACCTGCGCGATGGAGGTTTTGCTCAATGCAGTGCGCGCGCTGAGGCGACCGAGATGTGTGCTGGTGGTGGGACTGCTCTGCGGATTTCTTATCCGAAGCCTTTGGGCGTGGGTGGTCTGGCCGTCGCATAAAACGATCTCGTTCCTGTTCGTTTGCCTGCCCTTGAGCACCTTCGTGGGAAGCATCATTTATCTGTTTGTTTATCGCGACGCCATCAAAAAAGAGACCACCCATGACGAGGAGGATTACGCAGCCTCCACTGCGCAAACTTTTGAAAAGGTTTGATCAAAGCGTTTCGTCATTTTGACAGTACCAATACCTTTGTCAGCAAGCTGTTCGCTTTTTCAAAAGCACACCCATAAAAAACGCGCCTTTTTCAAACGCGTCCTCACAAAAAACGCGCCTTTTTCAAAAAAAATGCAAAAAAATGAAAAAAGAAAGAAAAAAGGTATTGCAAAATGCGAAGTTTTGGTGTAAAATATAATCAACTATGTAGTCGGTCGATTTCCGACGCAAATTTGACTTTCTGTTACTTTGGAGGTAAATTATGGTAGTAGCTGGCGATTTTAAGAACGGCATTACGTTTGACGACGGACAGGGCAATGTCCTGCAGGTTATTGAATTTCAGCACGTAAAGCCCGGCAAGGGTGCTGCTTTCGTGCGCACCAAGCTCAAGAACGTGATCACGGGTGCCGTGACCGAAAAGACGTTCAACCCCACCGATAAGTTTGAGAACGCGTATATCGAGAGAAAAGATATGCAGTATTCCTACGACGACGGTGACCTGTATCACTTTATGGACACCGAGACCTGGGAGGAGACTCTCATCGCTCACGATAAGGTTGGCGACAACTTCCGCTTCGTGAAGGAAGAAATGATGTGCAAGATCATTTCCTACAAGGGCAACGTATTCGGCGTTGAGCCCCCCACGTTCGTGGAGCTCGAGGTAACCGAAACCGATCCCGGCTTTGCAGGCAACACCGCAACCAACACCCTCAAGCCCGCAACGCTTGAAACGGGTGCCGAGATCAAGGTTCCGCTGTTCATCAACGTTGGTGACATGCTCAAGATCGACACCAGAACGGGCGAGTATCTCTCCAGAGCGTAAAACCCGAAAAGAGGGGGAAAACTTGACAAGGGTTTTCCCCCGTTTTTACACGATCTGCCCCACGTGGGCGCAACAAAAAATCAGAAAGGATGGACGCAAGAATGAATCTTACCGAAAAGACCGCATATCTCAAGGGTCTGGCAGACGGACTTGAGTTTGACAAGGAGACCAAGGAGGGCAAGCTGATCGCTGCACTGATCGACCTGGTTGACGAGCTGGCGAGTGCTGTGACCGACCTGCAGAGCGACATCGAGGAGATCGACTCGGACCTCGACTATCTCAACGATTATATTGAGGAGATCGACGACGATCTGGAGGCTGTTGAGGACTTCCTCGACGGCGAGGACGAGGACGGCGAGGACTGCGACTGCTGCGAGGACTGCGACGGCGATTGCTCTGATTGCGACTGCGATTGCGACTTTAACTGCGGCGAGGATGACGAATTCTACGAGATCGTTTGCCCCTCCTGCGGCGAGACCGTTTGCTTTGATCAGGAGCTGGATCCCGAAAACCTCGTTTGCCCCGCCTGCGGCGAGAAGTTTGGCTGCATCGTGGCAGAGGACGATTATCAGGCAATTTCGGAGGACGATGCGGAGTAATTCTGCTCTGCACGCGATCCAAAGTCCCCAAAAGGGGCGCCCGAACCCCCAAAAGGATTTCCCGAAGCGGAGAGCGCGATGCCGATGAGGCACAGAGCGCTCTCCGCCTCTTTTTTTCTTGATTTAGAATAAGATTTAGAATATTTCTAAATTATGGAAAAACAGGGGAGGAAAGGGGCAAAAAAATATGGAAAAATGCAAAGAAAATGAAAAAAACTATTGACAAATCGGGGGGCAGATGGTATTATATTTATATATATAGGTATTTTTGTGCCTGTACGCTGCAGGCGCGCGTCTTTCGGCGCGCTCTGCCGACGAAAACAAAACATGACAATGCTACCGCCTTCGTGCGGAATCTAAACAAAGCGAGGTTTTGTTATGAAGATGTTTCACAAGATTCTTGCCATCGTCCTCACCGTTTTCATGCTGGTAACGGCTCTGCCGATCAGCGCGATCGCGGGCGCATGGCTCGAAGTGGATGCCGAAACGAATGGCTCCTCCTCTACCGTGACGGTCACGGTGGACGGCGGTGCACTTGCTGACATCCTGCTGGAAAACGGAATTTCCGCGGACCTGATTAAGGACCTGTGGGCGAAAAAGGCGATCGACCTCAATTCGCTCAAGGAAATCATTTCGCTTGAGGAACTTTTTGAGATCGTTCCCAAGGACTCCGTGCTCAGTCTCTTCAACTTTGAGGAGATCGCAAGCGCGATCGGGTTGGATGTTCTGCGCCGTTATGTGGACATTCCCTCTCTGCTCCAGGATGTGGATACCGCAAAGCTGGTGGCGCTGATCAAAAACGTTCCCGATCTGGAGAAGTATGTCGACGTTGAGGCTCTCCTGGTTGAGAGGTATATCGCTTCCGCCCTCATCCTCTCGTATCTGGACGAGGATGCGCTCTTTGCTGCACTCAACGTGAACACGCTCAAGAAAGAGCTGCTTTCGCTCAGCATCGATCAGCTCAAGCAGATCGTGCACGTGGATGAGGTTGTAAAGGCGGAGCTTCTGAATCTCAATGCGATCGTGAATTTCCCTGCGGTAAAGGAAAAGCTGCAAACGTTGACCAACGCACAGCTGATGTCCTATATCACCGATAAGACCGCGCTGAGCGACCAGGTAAAGAGCAAACTCTCCACCCTGAGCGGCAGCGTTTTGAAGGGATATATCAACGACACCTCCGATCTGGAGTCCGCGCTTCTCGGCATGAACACCGCGGATCTGAGAGACTACATTTCGGATCTCGAAACGCTGAACGACAAGCTGGGTGCGAAGTTCGACGCAATGTCGACTGCCGATCTCCGCTCTTACATCACAAATGAGAGCGTTCTGGCAAACAAGCTGACCCCAAAGTTCACCGCGATGTCGAGCGCAACGATCATGAGTTATATCACCGACGCGGATCTGCTCGCTTCTAAGATGAACGGCAAGTTCCTTGCGATGACGGATGGCCATGCAGTGGAAGTTTATATTACCGACGTTGTAGCGGTAGAGGCATATCTCGAGGGTAAGTACACGCCCGCAGAGCTGCTTCCTTACGTAGTTGACGGCGAGCTGGACTTCAAGGCGTTGCTTACAGACGGCATGCTTACGGCAGGTGATCTGCTCGATCGCGACCTCATTGACGTTACCAAGGCTGTAACCAACGGCATCATCACCCCCTCCGAGCTCATGGAGTGGAACGTGATGAACCTTTCCGCCCTCGTTGACAACGGTGTTGTTTCGGCATCTGATCTGATGGATTGGAACATCGTCAATCTCCAGAAGCTGATCGCGGATGACGTGATCACCGCAGAGCAGCTGCTGGATTGGAACATTGTAAACTTTACAAAGCTCGTAAACGATAAGATCAACGCTGCGGATCTGCTTGATTGCGCAAACCTGGCGAAGGTGGTTGAGGACGGTGTTGTAACCGCGAAGGAACTGCTGGAGTGGGATGTTGCAAACCTGTCTAAGCTGGTTGATGACGGCGTGATCGTTCTCGATATGGACGCTGTTAAGACCGAGCTGAACAACATTGACCCTGCGAAACTGAAGGATCCCAAGTATTCCGATCTGGATAAGGCACTTGAGGTGCTCGGCGTTGATAAGTGCGCAGAGATGGTTGGCGGATACGCCGCTGCAAAGAAGTATATTGATATTGAAAGCTTGCTCGGCGCTCTTGATCTGAAGGGAATTACCGATGCGATCCTCGCAAAGGGCAAGTCTCTCGACGATTACATCGATTTCAACGGTCTGCTCGGTCAGATGAGCATCAAGGCTCTGATGGATGTGATTCCTCCCGCAAAGATCTTTGCACAGCTGAGCAACGATGAGATCGTTGAGCTGCTTGGCATGATCAATGTAGAGCAGTATGTTCGCCCTGTTCTCACCACCGTGTTCAACAAGGCAATGCTCAACGTTGACAAGGTAACCCTCAACGGCTACAACGTGGCAACCGAGAATGCAACCACCAAGGTTCTCTCCTTCCACTCGGCAAATCTTGTCAAGGCGCTCGCATCGGTTATCCCCACCCCCGCAGAGTTTGCGGCAATGAAGGATGGCAAGCTGATCACGCTTGATCTCGGTCTCGTTTACACTGTGGACGGCACCACCACCCAAAAGACCAAGAACATCACGGTTGAATTCGTGATTGAGGGCGACCTCTCCCGCCTGCAGAATGCAGTTGCATCGCTTGAGGCGCTTGTAAAGTCTTACATCAATAAGCTGGAGTTTGCAAACGGCATTCTTACGCTCGACGTAACCCTTCCCGGCACCGCAGCCAGACTCTTTGCAAACGTGCTGGATTCCGACACCATTCCCGAAGAGCTCAAGCAGAAGGTTCTCAACCTTGCGAACCTCGACGGCAACGGCGCACTCGCGTTTGTTGACGCGCTCACGCTTGAGGAGCTGCTGACCCTCTTTGATCGCATCGAGCCCTCCGCTCTCTTTGAAACCTTCAAGAACATCAGCTACGTTCAGGCTGCTCTTGACGCGGTTTCGAGAAAGACCGGCTACAACCTCGCAGACCTCACCCTTGATGACCTTGTTGACTACGCAACGAGCGTTCCCAGCTTCGAGCGCATCAGCGAGATCATTGCAAACAAGACCGGACGCGATATCCTCGGCTACGTTGAGAGCATCGCGGGCAAGGTTGATTCGATCGTTGACCGCGTAGAAAAGATCGGCGCGGTTGAGAGAATTCTCGATAAGGTTTCTGCGAAGATCAACGTGGACCTCTCCGCAATTTCTGCGGCAGACATCGTTGACCGCGCAAAGGATGAGCCGATTTCCGAAACGATCGCAAACGTGATCAAGTCCAAGCTCGGCGTTGATATTCTCGCAATTCTCAACACCTACACCGTGGATGAGCTCTATGAGCTTGCCCTCGACAAGGCTGCAAACTACGAGGCACAATATAATAAGGTAAGAAACTACATCCAGCTGCTCGCGGCATATCTGCCCGATGAGCTCACGAGCAACTCGATCGCCGATGCATACGAGGGCAACGGCGTGTTCGCAGTGAGCGGCAGCAAGACCATCAATGCAGGCGCGTTTATTGAAAAGCTCCTGCGCAAGATCACCAACCGCATCAGCATCCCTGAGGAAGCAATTGAGCTCATCCTTGAGAACGTTCGCGTTGGCGAGGTTACCTTCGGTCTGGATCTGACCGTTCGCGCTACCAATATCTATCAGATCACCTACATGAACCGTGATGGTGACAGAGAGCTGTTCAAGGTATTCCTGCCCGCAGGCGCAGACCTGAGCATCTTCAAGTACGATACCGAGATTTCGGGCTTCGAGTTCACGGGATGGACCGATGAAAACGGCGTGGAGATTCTCACCATGCCCGCAGCGGATACCGTTGTTTACGCAGACCGCAACATGATTCTCGTTCACTTCCAGGACGTTGACGGCAAGCTTCTGGGCACGATCCCGATGCACACCGGCGACACGCTGGCAGACCATGCCGACAAGGTTGCCGAGATCATGGGTCTGGTCACCATTCCCGCATTCAACGCACACATCATCGACCGCTACGATATCTCCTGGGTTGTTCAGGCAGAGGAGTCCTACACGCTCGGCAACGACGTACAGCTCACCGCTGACACCACCCTGAAGGCAGCGCTCACCCCCGAATATCACTTCACCTTTGATATCGACGTTCCCTTTGAGATTACCGAGGATAACGGTGTTTACACCCTGACCATTCTCGGCGATCTGCCCGAGGCATTCAAGCTCAATCTTGCAAACAACGTATTCCTCAAGCGTGCAAACGGTGCGGATGACGTCACCCTCAAGGTTGTGATTGAAAACGGCAACTACACCTTCCTCACCCTCAAGGATGCAACCCTGGCACAGATCTACAACGCACAGGGCGCCGAGGTTGTGTTTGATTACGCAGCACAGGCAACTGCTCCCGCAGGCTTTGCAGGCACTGCTTATGCAACCGCTGCAGACACCGCGTTCTATTCCTTCGATATCCTCTCCAATGGAGCGAAGGTGACCGACGCATTCGCAGCACCCATCCGCATCCAGGTTCCCTTCGCAGCAGCGATCGAGAACGCAGCGGATAAGGCAACCAGAGTGCACACCGTTGCAGCCGGCGAACGTGAGCTGATCACGAGCATCGGCGTTGTGACCGACGGCAGCGCAAAGTACGTTTGGTTCGAGGCTCCTCACTTCTCCGACTACGTGATCGCAACCGAGTATCTCGTAACCGTAAACTTCACCGACGGTCAGAATGCGATCAACGGTACGATGGCGGGCGTGGATCCTGCAGATATGTACTTCCCCGCAGGCGAAAAGCTCACGCTGAACTTCACGGTTGAGTCCGGCTACACGATCGAAAAGATCGAGGCGCTCGTTGCAGGTAACACCACCGAGTATAACCTCGGCGACGAGTTTACCGTAACCGATGCCGTTGCCTTCACCGTAACCGCAACGACCGGTGGCTACAACGTTTACTACTACGTCAACGGCGCGCTCAAGGAGGTTGTTCCTTACACCCGTGACGACGTGGCTTCCTTCACCACCGCAGATGCATTCCTCAAGCCCTTCGCAACCGTAACCGCAGGCGCAACCGCTCCCGCAGGCTACAAGAACACGGGTAAGTGGGTAGGCTTTGATCAGTCGCTGCTCGGCGTTTCCGATATTTACGTATCGGCAAAATGGGATGCGATCGTTTACACGGTCGAGTTCAAGGGCGCCGCATCCTTCCAGGTAACGGTTGAAAACTACGCTTCGATCGTGGTTGAGCCCGCCGTTCCCGAAAAGGCAGGCGAGTACGGTGCTTGGGAAGCATACGATCTCTCCAAGCTCGTTGAAAGAGCAACTGCAAGCAACGGTTACATCTACACCATCAACGCAACCTATCAGAAGCTCACCTACGACGTGATCGTGGACGGCAACGTGACCGCTGCTCCCACCACTGCAACCGCAGGCGATCAGATCACGCTCACCGTAACCCAGAAGACCGGCTACGATGCAACCGTTTCGGTTAAGACCGCGAACGGTACCGACGTAACCGTAACCGACGGCAAGTTCACCATGCCTGCCGCAAACGTATACGTAACCGTAACCTACACGGCAAAGACCCTGTCCTACACCATCAACGGTGTTGCAGGAACCGGCACCTACGGCGAGAGCATCACCTTCGAGGTTACTCTCCCTGCAGGTCACGTTCTGATTCAGGCTCCCAATGCAGCTCTCGTATCGGTAACGGGCGAGGGTGCAAGAGTGCTCACCTATGCGTTCTCCCTGGTTGATGACGGCACCGCAATCACCTATGACACCGCAGAGGCATTCCCCTCGATCTTCAAGATCTTCAACGGTAAGCTGTTTGACGGCAAGGGTGATCCCGTAAGCACCGAGAAGCACGTTACCTTCAATAGCTGGTCGGCTGCAGTTGCAGGCATCTTCAGCTTTGCATCCTTCACCGTAACCTACACGCAGTCGCTCCTGTGGCTGTGGATCCTGATCGCGGTTCTCGTTCTGATCGCAATCATTGCAATCCTCTACACGCTCTACATCAACGGTAAGATCAGAAGACCTCTGTTCCTGCTCCGCTTCATCGCATGGCTGGTTGGTCTGTTCTTCGCACTCTGCCTGGCAGTTTCGGGTCTGTTCCTCAAGGTCGCTCACCTGTTCGGCAAGAGCGAGGATCCCGAGGACTACGGCTTCGATAAGGCTCCCGTTGAGGACGCAGCTCCCGTTGAGGAAGCAACCGAGGAGGAGGTTCCCGCTGAAGCTACCGACGCTCCCGCTGAAGCTACCGACGCTCCTGCTGAAGCTACC
>CAJKPX010000031.1 GCA_905201895.1 uncultured Eubacteriales bacterium
GAGAGGGGACCTTCTTTCAAGAAGGTCCCCTCTCCCCCTGCAATTCTTATTCCATTCTTATTCTACCATTTCTGATCCTTTTCGCTCATGATCAGAGGCGTGCCGTCGGAGAGCGTGTAGCCCTCTGCCGAAGCCGAGCCGCGATAGGTGCCAACCACCTCGGGCCATTCGATTCCGACGTTGGGATCATTCCATGCGAGTCCGCCCTCGTCGCCCGGGTGGTAGAAATCGGTGCATTTATAGCAAAACTCGGCGGTGTCGGAGAGCACTAAAAAGCCGTGTGCAAAGCCCTCTGGGATATAAAACTGCTTGCGATTTTCCTCGCTGAGCAGCACGCCATGCCATTTGCCGTAGGTCTCGCTCCCGGGGCGCAGATCGACCGCCACGTCAAACACGCAGCCGCGGATCACGCGCACCAGCTTTGCCTGCGGAAACTGCTTTTGGAAATGCAGTCCGCGCAAAACGCCCTTGACCGACATGCTTTGATTGTCCTGCACGAAGGTTCGGTCCAAACCGATCTCACGCAGATCGTTTTGGTTGTAGGTCTCCATAAAATAGCCGCGGCTATCGCCGAATACGGTCGGTTCAATCACATAAAGCCCGCGGATACCGCCCGCGTCGCGCTCTGCCAAAATCTTGCCCATCTGCTCTCCTTTTTGCAGCACGTACCGCCTTTTCGGTGATACGTGTTATCTTTTTCCGTACATTTTCTCGTAGTAATCACGATACTCGCCCGAGATGATGGTCTCCCACCATTCGCGGTGCGTCAGATACCAATCAATGGTTTTGTCGATGCCGTCGGCAAATTTGGTTTCGGGAAGCCAACCGAGCTCCTCGTGGATTTTTGTGGGGTCGATCGCATAGCGCATATCGTGTCCCTTGCGGTCGGCAACGTAGGCGATCAGACTCTCGGGCTTGCCAAGCTTTTGGCAAATGAGCTTAACAATGTCGATGTTCGCCATCTCGTTGTGGCCGCCCACGTTGTAAACCTCACCGATGCGACCCCTGTGGAGGATGAGGTCGATCGCCTTGCAATGGTCCTCAACGTAGAGCCAATCGCGCACGTTCTCGCCCTTGCCGTAAACAGGCAGCGGCTTGTCGGCAAGCGCGTTTGCGATCATGAGCGGAATCAGCTTTTCGGGGAAATGGTAGGGTCCGTAGTTATTCGAGCAGCGACTGATGGTGATCGGCAGACCGAACGTGCGGTGATATGCCTGCACCAAAAGGTCCGCCGACGCCTTTGATGCGCTATACGGGCTGCTCGTGTGGATCGGGGTGCTCTCGGTGAAGAAAAGGTCGGGACGGTCGAGCGGAAGGTCGCCGTAAACCTCGTCGGTCGACACCTGATGGTAGCGGATATTGTCGAACCTGCGGCATGCGTCCATCATCACCTGCGTGCCGAGAATATTGGTTTTGAGAAAGACCTCGGGGTCCTCGATCGAGCGGTCCACGTGGCTCTCCGCCGCAAAATTGACCACCGCGTCGGGGTGCTCCTCCTCAAAGATCGCATAAACCGCCTCGCGGTCGCAGATATTGGTCTTGCAAAATCGGAAATTCGGATTTTTCAGTGCCTCGGCAAGCGTGGAAAGATTGCCCGCGTAGGTGAGGCAATCAAGGCAAACGATGCGATAGTCGGGGTATTTTTTCAACATGTGGTAGATAAAATTCGAGCCGATAAAGCCCGCTCCACCCGTTACGATTACTGTCATGCTCGCTCTCCTTCAGCGCAATGCGTCGATATATTTTCCGTCCAACACGTCCTTGAGATACCGACCGTACTGATTGTTTTTCATGCTCTCGTAAACGCGCATCACGTCCTCGCGCGTGATCCAGCCGTTCAGATAGGCAATCTCCTCCAGGCACGCGATCTTGCGGTGCTGATGCGTTTCCACGGTCTTGACGAAATTGGTTGCCTCAACCAGGCTCTCATGCGTTCCCGTGTCGAGCCAGGTAAAGCCCTGACCGAGCAGCTCCACCTGCAGCTCCCCTCGATCAAGAAAGATGCGGTTGAGATCGGTGATCTCAAGCTCTCCGCGTGCGGATGGACGCAAGCCTTTGGCAAATTCCACCGCGCGGTTATCGTAGAAATAAAGACCCGTGACGCAGTAATTGCTCTTGGGCACCTTCGGCTTCTCCTCAATCGAGATCGCCCTGCCCTCGGCGTTGAACTCCACGATACCAAAGCGCTCGGGATCGTCAACGTAGTAGCCGAAGATCGTGGCACCCTCGCCGCCCTCTGCTCGCGCAACCGCAGCCTTGAGGCGTTTTTTGAGTCCGTGACCCGAAAAGATGTTGTCGCCGAGCACCATTGCAACGCAATCGTCTCCGATAAATTTCTCACCGATGAGAAAAGCCTGCGCCAAACCGTCGGGCGAGGGCTGCACGGCATAGGAAAGGGAAACGCCGAATTGGTGTCCGTTGCCAAGCAGGTCCGAAAAGCGCGACAGGTCCTGCGGCGTGGAAATGATCAGAATATCGCGGATGCCCGCGTTCATCAAAACCGACATGGGATAATAGATCATGGGCTTGTCGTAGATCGGAAGGAGCTGCTTGGAGGTGACCTTGGTTAAGGGATAAAGCCGCGTTCCCGATCCACCTGCCAGAATAATACCTTTCATAAAACATTCTCCGTTCGGTTATTTTTCCTGTTTTTTCGAGGCTTCTCCTCGATTCTTTTTTTATTATACCACATCTGCCCGAAAAATGCAATAGAAAAAACAGCCTGCTGTTACGCTCGTTGAAAAAGGCAGGGGACATTCTTTTACCGATCAAAAACGCAGGGCGTCTCAAATTGCAAACGCATCTGAGACGCCCCTTGTTTTTTTGTGAAGCCGTAAGGCAGCTTACTATTCGATTACAAGCGTGAGATATTCCACGCGGTCGCCGTAGGTAAAGGTGAGGCGGTAGGTTCCCTTCACTGCTCTTGGCGAGGTTCGCCACTCAAAGGTACCGTCATTCGCAATCGTCGTTGCCGTGATAAACAGCGAATTCGTTGCAACCGTCTCGTATTTTCCCGTTGTTGCCGACTTTCTGGAAACGCTGACCGTGGGGTGCACAGCAGCAATCTCCTCTCCAACAACCCCGGTTGTAATCTGAAAGCGGAAGATCTCACCCACACCGATCATACGATCCTCAACGTCGGCACTCACCGTCATCGAATAGACGGGATTGTCGTGAATCTTGTAGGTATCAATGCAGACCGTGTTGCCCTGCGGTGCTCCCGCAACCGTGAGCGCATTCGAGCTCTCATCGTACTGCGCACAGTAAAGCGAGAAATTCAACTGAACCTCCCCACCCGAGCCGATACCGAAAGCCTCCTTCATGCTTGTGAGATAGGATTCCACCGTTATCTTGTGCGAGCCGCTACTCTCTACGCGAATCAGAATATACATGTTTCCGGGCGCGGGATAGAAATAGCGACCGTCAACCGCCACGCGGATTCCCACAGGAAGCTTCTTTTCCACGCCGCCGTTCACAAGCGACATGCGCAACACAAAGGTTTCCTCCGAGAGCACGGTGTTGACCTTTTCCGTGTTCTCCACGATATTGAGATTGAGCGTCATGCTATCGTAATCGTAATATTCGGGATGCAGGTCGTCGCCCTGCTCCTCGATCTCCACCACAAACTGATCAAGACCGTTGGTGTTCGGATAAACAAGATAGGGCGTGGGGTGTGCAAATTCGCGCTCAATCGACTGGATCTCGTTGGTTTCCTGATTTTTCTGGATGCTTACGTAATCCATAATATCAGCGCTCGAGGTCGAGTTTCCGTAGAAATGCTTGAACTCAACCATGCAATCCTGCAGGGTCAGTCCCCCCCAATCGGCTGCCGAGAAATCGAAGATGAACAGAATTTCCTCGGTGATACGCGAGGAGAGCTGCTTGCCGAATTCATCAACGTAGAGCTGCATGAATGCGGGCGTCACTCCACCGTTACGGATCGACTGCGTGCTGCCCATGAGCGCAAAATCAAGCACGTCAACCGATTCGGTGCTCTCCTTGCAGAGATAGTAATAGAAGGTGGGATTGATACCGGGAGAGATGTCGATCATGGTGATCTTGGTTCCCTTGGGAAGCTTGGGCGAGCGAACCGAATGCTCCAGCGACAATTCAAGAACACGGGAGCCGTTGGCATCCTCTGCCTTGTAGAAATAGGTTCCGTCAGCGCGCTTCATCACCGTCCATTCGGGATAGGTGTCAAACGTCATCGTGGAGGGGTCGAGGGAATCGTTGAAGATCAGGTGTCCCGTTATATTCACGCAATTGCCGTTTCCGTCGAGCGTCATGTAGTTTCCTTCGGCATCCATGTAATAATCGTAGGAAGCCGCGCTGATCACCCAACGCATGCCCATGCCACCCGCCGCGGGGAAGGCTGTGGGAATATAGCGTGTTTTGTACTGGGCGGTGAAAGCAGACTGACCCGTGATGCTGATGTCAATCGTGGTTGCAACACCGTAGCTTTCGCCGGGCTGATAGAACAGGGTCTGCTCGGGCATCAAGCGCTCAACGGCAAGACGGAGCTGGAACATGAGCTTGCTTGCGCCCTCGTTGAACACATTTCCGGGAACACCCTCTCCGTTATCGAAAAAGATGTCGATCACAATATCGAGCGTCATACCCGCGAGCTCGGCGTTGACCTCGGTGGACTTATAGAACACCAGCTCAAGGTCGGAATTGGTAGTGTCAACCGAAATGGAAGTGTCGATCAGAACATTGTTGGCGATCTCCGCCTTTTGTTCGTTGTAGCCTTCAAAATCCTTGCCGCTTTGGCAGAGATACCACATATCGCTCGACTCATCATACCAAACGAAGCCAAGGCTACGTGATCCGAGACGCACCTCGATTGCGATCTGCTGATCCGAGAGGATCGGCTTGCCCTCGCCATCGAAGGAAACGCTCTTGAGCAGCTGATAGGTGGGCTTGACGCCGGTCACGGCATTTTTGAGCGTGCTGTTACCCTCAATTGAGTTGAGCACGTAGTGCAGCTGCTTGGCGTGCGGAGGGATCGAATTCACCTGGCTGTAACGCGTTTCCATCGAGCCGATGTATCCCGTAATACCTGTGGTATACCGAATGGTGGCACCGTTGATATACCAATAATAATAGGTAAAGGAACCGCCGAAGAAGCCACCCACGTCGCCAACAACCTTCATATAGTTCTTGGTGTAATAGGTGGTATTTGCTGCATCGTAGGTACCGTCGGCACGAACGTAATCCGTTCCCTCGGCACCGTTGACCGCAACGTAGTAGATGCCCTGCTCAAACGCCTCATACGTGGGAGCATCCACTGCAACGTACTTCTTTTCGCCGTCCATAAAGGTCTCGCAGACAAACGCACCCGTGGAGAGCGGAATGCTGGCGTAAACGAAGCCACCTCCCTCACCCACCTTTGCGCGGAGAAGCGAGAGGGTGAAAAGACCCTTCACGGAGCCAAGCGATTTGGTCATTTCGCTTTCAATGCGCAGATACAAGCCGTTTGCAACGCACACCGTGTTCCGCTCGATCCCCAGGTCCTGATAGTCGAGGATCTCTCGCTCGGTGAGCGCGTTGGTGTTCGCGGCATCACCGCCGTGTGTGACGTAGTTATTGGAGGCGTTGTTGCCTCTGTCAACAAACACACGGTCGGTTGCAACCGAGCTCTCGAGCTCACCCAGATATTTCACGATCTGGTCGAGCTTGACGGTGCTTCCGTTTTTCATGAGAAGCTTTCCAACGCGGTTGACCGAATATACCGTGTAGTCACCCTCCTCAACCAGGTCGATCGCACCGAGCAGCACGATGCGCGAGTTGTCGAGCGTAACCTCATCGGCACGCTGCAGCGAATAGAAGGTTTTGAGAGTGCTGTGCCGGTCGGTGTGGTAATCCTGAATGGTGATGCTGCGCGTTCCGCGCACCAGGCATAGGTTGCCGTCGCCGTAGATACCGCCGCTGCGGAAATAAATATCCGATGCAACGTCACCGGGTGCACCCGTGATGTTCACCTGCACGTTTCCGATCGTTGTCGGAACCGATGCGTTCTGCGTGGTTTTCGTTCCGCGGTCACCGCCCGAAAATACGCTGCCGCCGATCAGAATTTTTTGCAGACTGTCGGGCTGCGTCTGATCAATCGAAACGCATGCCGCAAGCGTTGAATCACCGGCTGCATAAACACGGCTCTGCGTTCCACCGCCGTAGACGCTGCCCTCGATGTAGCCGCCGTAGATGTTGGTTTGGGTGGATCCGAACACGGTTCCCATCTTGACGTTGTAGGTCTGACCGTCCTTCGGCACACCGCTTCCGCCGCCAAAGACGCTTCCGCCGATATAACCGCTGCGAACCGTGACCGAGGCAAAGCCCTCAACGCTCACCTGCGCGGTGTTACTGCTCTGGATGATCCTACCGTCGCCAACCTGACCCAGGTCACCGCCGCCAAAGACGTCCCCGAGAATTTTACTGTAAACGGGCATTGTGATATGCTCATCCAGCGAGCTCGCACCCGAAGGCGTTTCGGTGTCGGTGTCGCTGGAAATCTCGGTTGCGGTAAAGTCGATTGCAATATTCACGTCAACCGACGTGGAGCCGAGAACGGTAGCCGTGCTTCCCTCTCCACCGCCGAATACCGAGCCCTCAATGAGAATCGAGCCCGCGCCAAACACCGTATCGTCGATCGAAACCGCCGTGCCGCCAACCGTTCCCGCATAACCGCCGCCGTAGAGGTTGCCCGCGAGCTCGATCGCCTGCACGTCAAGATTGGTGGAGCCCTCAACGTTACCCTGATAGCCACCACCGTAGATACTGCCGCCAACCGTTGCATCGGTCAGTCGGAGCGTGGTGGAGCCCTCAACGTCCCCATTGTATCCGCCGCCGTAAAGTCCGCCAACGATCTCACTTTGCGAGAGGATGACCACAGCGTCGGAGCGGACGTTGCCCTGATAGCCGCCGCCATAGAGACTGCCGCTGACAAGCACGCCGCCAACCGTGAGCTCAACGCGCTCAACCGCAGCCTCCTTGCCACCGCCATAAACCATACCAAAGCGTCCGCCGGAGAGGGAGACGTCGGCAGTTCCGTAATAATCGGCGTGATTTCCGCCGCCGTAGAGCGTTTCGGTTTCACCGCCCCGCACCTGCACCGTGACCTCACCCGAAATCACGCCGCTTTGGTTATTTGCTCCAAAGAGCTCACCCGTCACGCGTCCGCTCTGGAGCGTCAGGGTGACGTCGCCGTCAATATCTGCGGCATTTGCGCCGCCGTAGAGAATTCCAACGCTTGCCGTTTCGCTCAACGTGATCGCGCAGTTGGCGCGAACGGGTCCCTCGTCACCGCCGCCGTAAGCATTGTCGATCTCTGCCGTACCGAGGATGTTGACAACCGTTTCGTTGACCGCTGCCTCCTTGCCCCCGCCGTAAAGCGTACCGACGCTGCCTCCGTTGACCGTGACAACCACGGTTCCCTGATAGCCTGCAAGATTACCGCCGCCGAGCAACGCGCTCACCTCACCGCCCGACATGGAAACACTTACGTCTCCCGCGATCGAGCCGCTTTGGTTGTTACCGCCGTAAGCAGAGGTAATTTCGCCGCCGAGGATCTGAAGGTTGGTATCGCCAAACACGTCCGACTGATTGCATCCCGCATAGACCTCGTTGACCGTGCCGTCGAGAATGCGAACCTCGGTGGAGCCAAGCACCTCGCCCTTGTTTCCGCCGCCGTAAACCGCACCCTTGATGCTGGTCTTGGCGCCGTCGATCGTCACCGAAGTGTTGTTTTCAACCGAGCCCCACCGTTCGGTGTTTGCAGAATAGAGCAGATAATTTTCGTAGTCGATTCCGTTATATTCGTCGCTGAGCAGATAGGTTTCTCCGCTCCATGCAAAGGTTTGCGGATACTTATAGGAAGCCCCCAGCTTTGAATCGTTATATGCATGGGAGCGTGCCGTGACCGAAACCTTTGCGGGCTTACCGCCCGACCACGAGGTGACAGAATAGGTGGGCGACTTGTAGTTTGCAAGCCCCGTAAGAGGATGATAGAGTGTCACGCGCGCGGGCTGCGTGGTTCCGTCACCGCCACCGTATACGTTGCCGTAGATCGTACTGTTCGTAACCGTGATCTCGGTGCTGCCCAGAACCTTTGCGATCGAGCCGCCGCCGTAAACGTTACCCGTTGCAAGATTGGGCGCCGTTCCAACGGTACTGTCGGTAATATTGATCTCCACGTCCTGCACGGTTGCAAGAGAGAGATACGCCAACGTGTTATCCGAATAGAAATTGATTCCGGTTGGGGTGTACTCCGACCAGGAGATGCGTCGTTCGGCACCGATCAGAATATACATGGTGTCGCGGCGGAAGGAGGGATAGGTGGTCAGAGGCTCCGTCCAGCCATCCGGATAATAATTGGTATTGTACCAATCCGTGGGAACCGCCTCATCATCGGCTCTGTCGGTAACGAGCATCGTTTGCGAGGAGCCCATACCCGAGCCGTAAACGTTCCCCTTGACGACCGCGCCGTTTGCGAGATTGATCGTAACCTTTCCGCCCGAGCCGACTGCCATCGGCACCTTGAGGTCATTTACCGTGGACTTGCCGGCAGAGGAAAGAATATTTTTGGAGTAGGTATATTGCACGTAGGTTTCGGGAATAACCTCGGTGTTTCCGTTTTTACCGCCCCCAAAAAGATTGCCCTGGAGGGTACTGTGATCGAGGCTGATGTTGATGTTGCCAAAGGTGGTTGCGGAGAAGTAGTTTCCACCGCCGTAGAGGTCCTTGACCTGCGTACTGTGATAAAGATTGACGTTCAGAACGCCAAAGAATCTGGCGCGGTCGGAGCCGCCGTAGAGCGAGGTGATCTTGGGCTCATACTGTCCGTAAGAGCCCGCATCGTTTCCATAGACGTTGATCTCGCGGTTACCCACGCAGATCGAGTTGGAGCCCGCGCTACCGCCGTAGATTGTGGCAATGCTGCCGCCCGTGACGTTGAGCTGAAAATCGGCATAGACGGTATGCACGGTATAGTCATAGTTTGAGGTGGTTCCGCAGGTGATCGCGCCCGACATCGACGCTTTTCTGCCGAAATACCAGGTGAGCAGCCTGTTTTCGCCGTTGACACGGCTGATGCTGCTCGAATAGGTGGTTTGCCAGGTGCCAAACGACCCTCCGTTGAGCGAAACAACGTTGTAGTCGGTGGGACGGAAGGTGGAAATTCCCCACGCACGACCCGACGGAAGATTTTGACCGAAGCGTGCGGTCGCCTCGAAATAATGGAAGGTGTTGGCACTGACGCGCGTGAACATAAATTCGGTGCTCGCGCTGGAGGGCCTTGTGGTTGCCTCGGGATTTGCAGCACTGTAAATATTCTCGTATTTGAGCAGATTGATATTATCAAACCGCATGTTGGAATACATGGTGTTGGAATACTGCTTCTGCTTAAGATTATAGTTATAGCCCGTTGCGGGGTCGCCCGCCGCCTGACGGCTCTTATAGGTAGTGCTGATAAATGCCTTGGCTTTGTTTGCGGATCCACCGGTCAGAAAGCCGTAATATACGTCACCCTTGCTCGTGTCCTTATAATAGTCCAAATCACCCACGAGCATCAAAACGGTTGCATAGGCGTCGCCTGCATCCACAGTCTTGTCCGTGTAAATTTTGGTTCGCAGATCACCGAACACGCCGTCAACCGTTGCCTTGGGCAGCGCGGGATCGTTTCCAAGATTGGCGTCCGAGGAATAGGCGCCGTCGAGGTTGAGTCCCTTGCCCTGCGCATAAGCGAGGCTGGCGTTGTGATCGGGATACCAACCGTAGGTCGCATGCTGGGAATAGAGCATTTTATCAAAGGGATTTCGGATAAAGTAGCACCGCCCCCAAACCGCCTCGAGCTCAACAGTGCAGGAGCCGTCGCCGTTGACAGTGTAAAGGCCCTGCTCGGCAAGAGCTTCCAGAACGTCGGGGGTTATGGCATCGCCCGGTTGAAACACAGTTTGCGCCGGTATGCGCTGCGTGGTACCCTTGACCTGCCATCCCGTGAAGGTGTATGCCCAACGAGGCTCTCCATTGACCGCCTCATCGAAATAAAATGTTTCGGGGTCAACAGTATCCTCCGCAGTGATATGGAGCTTGCCACCCGTTGCGGTGGCAAAATCGGTGCCCGGAATGATCAGACAGCCCGCCGACGTAAAGGTTGCGTCGAGCGAAAAATCGTCAAACAGCTCCGTTGGGGTATAATCCTCCTTGATGGACTCGCGATAGCCGCCGTCCGAGAACACCACGTGAACGGTCGGTGCGTCTGCCGCAATCGTCCACCACACAACGGTCAGGGACGCGAGCGCTGCCAACGCTACCGCAAGCAGCACGATCCGACGCCAACGGATTCTCCTTTGTTTTTTCCTGGTTTGGTTTTGCATCTGTGATAGCCTCCTGCAAGCGGAGCCTGCTCCGCTTCAAAAATCGTTTAGGGTGTGGGGGCAAAGGCGGGGTTCTGCAACAGAGTCACGGTAAACGTGCCGTCCGCATAGGTGGCGCTGCCGCTCATTTGCTGCAAAAGATTGTTGAGGTTGACCTCTCGGTCCCATTTGATAAATTCAAAGGTGAAGGTTTGCCCAACCTTGAGCTCCTTTGTGGTAAACACGCGCACCAGATAGCGATTGCCGCCCGCATCGGTCAGGCTATTTTCCGACGTCATGGTTACGAGCTCGCCGTCATTCATCAGATGCGCGGCGGTGGGATCGAGCTGCAGGCGATTTTCGGTGGCATTGACGTCCGACCAATCAATACAAAGCTTACCTGCCGCAACCGCAGACTCATTTGCCGTGACGTAGAGCTTGAGTGCGATGCCCGTGTCAACGATGCTGTAGCTGACGGGATGATCGAAGACGTGCAGTGAGAAGATCAGGCGCATGGTTTTTTCGTAGGGTGCGCTCGAGGTGACCGTGATCACCACCTGTGCCCCATCCTTGTAGCCCTCGGGAACGGTGAGCGTGTAGCTCTTATCCGCACCTGCCGCGAGCGTCGCGTTGCCGCTTTCGCTCAACGTGGGAACGGGACCGCCCTCGTTGTTCTGCACCGTCATACTGACGTTGTAGGTGGTTGCCGCAAAATTAGGGCGGAGCGCATCCATGTAGTTTTGCACCTTGAAGGTGACAACCTTTTCGTCACCGCCGTAGAGACTCCAAATCCGCTCGTTCTCCTCGCCGGACAGCTTGTCGACCGTGAAATAAAAGGGCTTTGAGGTTGCAGAGCCGCCCTCGTGCGCACGCTGATCGTAATAGCGCGCCAGCACAACGCCGAGCGGACACATGGCAACAACCAGCAAAAGGATCAGCGCGGTGATCCATAATTTCCTTTTCATGTTGCGATCACGCACTCGCCCAAACGGGGCGGGTGCCTCCTTTCTCTGTTCTTTTGCGCTGCGTCAGTCAATCTGCTCGCAGGCTACGCTGACCTGCACATGGTCGATCTCGCCGCTGTAAATATAATCGTGAGGACCCGTCCATGCAACCGTGAGACGCCGTGTGACCGTTTCGCCGACTTGCAGCTCTGCATCGTCAACGTCGCCGTCCCAAGTGAAGGTAAGCGGCAGATTTTCGGTGCCTCTCGTGACCGTGACCGTGTAGATCACGTCAACCTCGCCCTGATTTTTCAGAACGATGTCAAGCTCTCGGGTCCAGACCTCGCCAAACTCGAGGGCAACCGTTTGCGTCAGAGTGCCGCTCTGCGACACGTCAAACTGTGCAACCTCTGCCCCGTCTCCCGTGTCATCCTCCGAAAGATAACGCGAGACCGTGAGAGGCAGCGCCAGACAAAGCAGAACCAACGCATAGACCAGCACAAAGAGAAAGATCCGCTTGCGTCGGCTTTGTAATCCAGATGCCATAGCTTATGTTTTCCTTTCTCACGGGCACTCCCCGATCGGGAGTCACCGTCAAAAATTCTGCGGGGAAGTCCCCCGACTTACCGCCGCCGCTTTTTTCCGACGGCGTTGAGAATTTCACTCAACGCGATCAACCCCAGCGCGACCAGCGTCAGGGTCAGAAATCCCTCCGACGATTGGATATACCGTTGCAGATTTCCCACGTTCGGGATCACGATGATCACCTTGCCAATGATCTGATCTGCGGATATCTCACCGTCCTCGGGGTCGTTTGCGTCCCCCTTGGTGGTGTAGAGCACCTCACCGTTCTCGTCGGTTCGGATCTTCACAACGCGATGCGTAACGGGGTAGGTATTGCCGTAATAGGTGACCACCTCGCGCAGGTTGTAGCTGTTCTGATGCCAGATGACCACAAGATCGTCCACCGAGATATCCGGCTCCATGCTGCCCGAGGTGACGATCGCCATCCCCAGCCCCAGCACGGTGGGACATTGGTCGCCCCGCTCACGCTTATAGAAGCAGATGCCGTTAAAGATCAGAAA
This sequence comes from uncultured Eubacteriales bacterium, assembly GCA_905201895.1. Lineage (GTDB taxonomy): Bacteria > Bacillota > Clostridia > Oscillospirales > CAG-272 > UMGS1865. The sequence goes on from CAJKPX010000031.1 coordinate 12,379, forward strand.
CAGCACCATAATCACGATGAGCACGGTTGTGATTGCATTCCAAATTTTTCTCATCTCGTATTCTCCAAAAAAACAGGCTTCCGCCGCGTCGGATCAACGGCGTGGCGGAAAACGTGGCGACGTTTCCGAGGTCAACCGATCAGTCGACCTGCTCGATTGAGAGCGAAACGTCAAGCGAGGTCTTGAGCGAGCCGCACAGCACGCCGACCGCATTTTTGATCAGACCGCTCTCGGCATTGACCGTCAGAAGCGATGCCTTTCCGTCGGCGTCGAGCAAAACGAGCGTGCGGTTGGTGGGAGAGAGCCGACCGAGCAACGAATCGGCACTGCGATAGAGCGCGCGCTCGACATCATTGCCGCCATTGTCGATCACCCATGCCCAATCAAGGGTGAGCCGTTCCACGCTTGCAACCACCAGCGGGTCAAGTCCCATATCGAGCTTCGTTCCTACCGCAAGCCTCGGCCCCGTGACCGAATAGCTGCGCTTACCCGACGCATCGGGGGCAGCCTCGCCCACGCTCGCGCGTGCAACCGACTCGGCAAGCGCCCGGGCAATGCTCGCGAGCGAATCACTATGTATATCCGAAACCACGCCGTCAAGTCCCTTTGCGGTGTAGACCACGGGGTAATAGTCGGCGGTCAGCTCAAAGCGGTCCTCCACGCGATAAAAGGTGATGCCGTTCAGATCGGCGGGCTTGACCGTGAGCTTTTGGTAGGAGGGCACGGATGAAATGCCCTCGTTGCCGTCCACGTAAAGCCCCTCCGCGATGAGTGCCTCGATATTGTCTGCGGTGACGTTGGAAACGGGAGTCATCTCTCCGTAAATTCCTTTTGCAAGATAGATGCTCTGCGTTGTGATCTCAAGCCTCTGTTTGGTTGCCACCTCGGGCGTGCCCGAGAGCATCAGCGTCATGCCCTGCCCCTTCGTTCCGGGAGCAACAACCTTGAGAAATGCGGAGTCGAGCGCGGAAACCGAATTGGAGCGCACCGTGATATCGGTGTCACCCGAGGTTGCGGTGTTTCCGCCTGCAGCGCCGAGATAGTTGGTGCCAAAGAGGTCGCCGCTCACCGAGAGCGAAACACCCCATTGCGTCACCTGTGCGGCGTCCCGGGTGGAATCCTCCGCCCGAAAGCGCGCAACCGTTCCGCCAACGAGGCTGGCGGTGAGCATGCAAAGGGTTAATGCCAGCACCAAAGCTTTTGCACTTTTCATATAACGATCCTTTCCGTATGGTAAGCCGTTCAAAGCAGTCATGCACATGCTTTTTCGGCGATGGTTGCCATCGATTGCACTCGGTGGCAGGCATCCCCAAAAAAACCTATTGAAGCCCGCCCGCCGTGAAGGCGGGCTTCAGATAAAGCCACGGTGTCGGGGGGAGATTGATCAGTCGATCTGCGTTACAGCGATCGAAATCTCAAAGCTGGTATTCACGCTGTAATCGGTGTTCTCTACAAGAGCAACGTAGGAGCCTGTGTTCAGCTTCACAACCGTGCCGTTGGCGTTGAGAGGAGCGATGAGATTACCGAGAATGGTGTCAGCATCGTCGTGCGCATCGTTGGTAGCGTCAAATGTCCACTCCCAGGTAATCGACTCACCCGAAAGGTTGAGCTCGGAGAGATCCTTGTTCACGTCGAACACCTTGGAGGTGGTGTAGATCTTCTTGTTCAGATCCAAGCCGGTTCCGTCGGTGGGAGTTGCTGCCACGCCGCTCACTGCTGCGGTGTAAGCCTCGGCGATCTCGGCAAGCATATCATCCGCAACGGTGCCAACCACATCGGTTGCGCCGTCTGCCTTGTAGACAACGGGATAGTATGTATCGGCAATCACGGCTGCATCCTTAAGCGAGTAGTAGGTGGTGAGAGGGTTGAAATCTGCAGGTGCAGGAACGTAAGCATCACCCGACTCCACAAAGAGCGATGCCTTAACTGCAGCGTAGTTTGCGGCGGTTATCGAGGTGTCCTCCACCATCACGCCGTAGGAGCCTGCAGCGAGGAAGATGTTGCGGGTCTTAACGGTCATGTCAACCTGAACCTTGGTCTCGGATTTGCCGGTAAGGCTGATCGAAATACCGGTATCGTTCTTGGTTCCGGGCGCTACCACGGTAGCAGGAGTTGCGGCAGCAGACGAAACCGAGATGTTGGTGTCGTCGGCGGACGCCTGGTTGCCGTTCGTTGCGTCTTTGTACTTTACGCCAAAGAGGTTGCCGTCAACCTTGAGCACAATGCCCCACTTTGCAACCTGCGCGGATGCGTCGGCTGCGTCGGAGGTGTTGTATCTTGCAACAGTGCCGCCAAAGAGAGCGGTGGATGCCATTGCAAGAACCAGGAGAAGGGAAAAGATTCTTGTAAGTTTCATAGTGTGTTCCTTTCTCGTCAGCTGCTTTCTGCAGCTTGACATGTTTTATATCAACCGCCCACCACGGCGCGGGCGGTGATAGTTGAGGGTGGGGGCGCGCCGTTCAGTCGCCGCGATGCTGCGGCAGGATCGGCGTGACGGGACGGGTGGGACGCGCGGCACGCAGGGGTCTTGACCCGTGCATGCGTCGGATCGGACGGTTTCGTCGCATCCGAACGGGGCGCGTGACGGGGATCGTGAAGCGATCCTGCGGCACGGGGACGTGCGCAGCGGCGGCTTTGGCGAGCCGCTTGTCGGTCCGACGCGAATCAAAGGTTCCGAATCGGATCGCCGCAAGCACGAACAGAGAGGTGGAAAGATAGGACCAGAGAGCAACCTCGGGAAGCGGAACCTTCTCAAAGGTGCCGGGGCGGAGGAAGGTGCGGCGTGCGCGGCGGTATGCCTCCGCCTCAAGCCATGCCTCCACAAACAGCAGGATCAGATAGATCAGGAGCGGAATGCCCACGAGGATCAGGCGCCCGGGAAGCGAGGAAATGAAGATCAGGAAATAGCCCACCATGGGAATGCGATGGTTGACCGAGCCGATCAGGGTGTTTTGGATTGAGGGATCGACGAAGGGATTTTCGTGGTACGCCGCCTGCACGTTGAACACGAGCACGCTTCCGCGCCGCTCCTCAATCTCGGTGATCTTTCCGATCAGGATCACACCGTGATGCGAAAAGGCAACCATCTCGCCCTCCTCGTAATCCTTGAGGTCCTTATCGTAAACGAGAAGCAGATCGCCCGGGGAAACGTAGTCCTCCAAGGACTCCCCGTCGGCATCCTCGCTCGGCTCCACCACGATGGGCGTGATCCCGTGCGCGGCGGGGTAGCCGTTCTGTCGGAAAAATCCGTTGACCAGAAGATACATGTTGAACAGGGTGGCAAACGAGAAAACCGCGATCAGCACGATGGCTGTGATGCGAACCGTCCAATAGATCCGCGGATGCTTATATTGAAATCGGTCGCTGTCCTCAAACACAAACTGTTCGTCCATTTCTGCTCCTTTCTTTTGTGCCCGACGCACTTTTTTTGAGAAATAAAAGACGCCGAGAAACCAAACATTTCATTATTATAGTAATTTATTATACCACTTTTTGTCCTGTTATGCAATAGATATTCCAAAATTGGTGCTTTAGTTTGATAAAAATTTCAAAAATGCAGAACCTTTCATTTGACTAATTTCTACAAAAAAAGGGTTGACTGCTTCAAGAAGATGCTCAGAAAGCAAAGAAAGAGGGCATTTTTTCCGCAAAAGCACTTGCAATCGAAGGAATTTTGTGATATAATACATGCGTTGTGTCGGCAGACTGCACAACGACCCATACCTACCCGTAGCCCAGCTGGATAGAGCGACAGACTCCGACTCTGTAGGCCGCAGGTTCGAATCCTGTCGGGTAGGCCAAAAAACCGCAGGTAGGTTCATCCTACCTGCGTTTTTTTCGCTTATCCGATTGGTACAGAGAAGCTCGGTGATCTCTTTTCGGTTTCGCTTGCGAAATGACGGCGCTCCGCCGTCAAGAAAAAGATCTCTCAAAACATGCTCGCATGTTTTGTTTCCGCAGAGTTCAAATCCTGTCGGGTAGGCCAAATAAGAGCGGACACCGTGTGGTGTCCGCTCTTATTTCGTCTGCTGGATTGGTAAGAGAACCTACGTGCGATGCTTGGCATCGCTTCGCAGCAAACCTTGCGAAGCAAGTTTGCGCCGAGTGTGCAACGCACACGAGGCTTGGTTCAAAATCCTGTCGGGTAGGCCAAGAAAAAGCGACAACATTCGACAGAATTTTATCGCTTTTTCAACTAAATCCGTCCTTTGGGACGGGATAAATCCAACTACGTTGGGTGAAATCGCTTCGCGATGAAATCCCGCTTTCGCGGGATGGGAGGTCGGAATTTTACACGGGCAAATCAATCCTCTCCCCAAAAGCCCTTGAAAACGCCCTGCATATGTGATATAATGGAGACAAGCGAACACCCGTTAGAATCATCGGGCGCGGAAAGGAGCACAGCATGGGCGTTTTTCGTTGTTACAAGGCGGCGAGCAATTCCTCGTCAAAAGGAAAATTCAAGGTCTATCTTTGCGCTCATCGCGAGGAGGTTGCCCACTATCTCCCCATTATCGCCGAAACGGTCCTCCCGCGGTTTCCGCGCTGTGCCGTTTGGTATTACGACGATCACGCAAACGGCGCTCCCCTGCCTCGGCAGACCTTCGAGGAAAATCTCTCGGAGATGCGCTTGTTTATCGTACCCGTAACAAAAAATTTTCTCCGCCACGGCAATCCCGCACTGGAGATTGATTTTCGCTATGCACGGGAGCATAATATCCCCATGCTGATCCTGCTTTGGGAGGACGAATTGATCAATCGCTTCAACCGTGTGTGCGGAAAACGACACGTCATTCGCCAGAGTGACCGCGATTACGATGAAAAGGTTGACCGCTTTCTCTCGCTTCTGTTTGCCGATGACAGTCTGCTCAAGCGCATGAAAAAAGCCTTCGATGCGCAGATCTTTCTGAGCTACCGAAAGGTGGACCGCGCACACGCGATCCGTTTGATCGAGCTGATCGGCAAGCAGTTCCCGAACGTGGCAGTCTGGTTCGATGATTATCTGACTGCGGGAGAGCGCTTTAACAGCGAGATCCAAAGGGCTATCCGCGAGAGTGATTGCATGGTTCTTGCCGTTACGCCTCGCATGCTGGATACGCCGCATTATGTGCAAAGGAAGGAATACCCCCTCGCCCGGGATTTGAAAAAGCCGGTGATCCCCTTTGAAATGGAGCCAACCGACCGTGCATCGCTCTCGGAGAGCGTCCTCCGCGGTTTGGATGGATACGTTCACATTGAAGACGAGGATGCGATGCGCAGATCAATCGAGGACGCGCTTGGCAAGCGTCAGTCGAAAAAGGGGGATGACAGCGCACAACGCAACTACCTGATCGGCCTGGCTTGTCTCCTCGGTGCAGGTGTCTCGCGTGATCCCGCCGCAGGCTATGCGCGGATCAAAGACGCCGCCGATGCGGGCAACCATGAGGCGATGAACAAGCTCTATCAGATGTATCGCGTGGGTGACTTTGTCCAAATGGACTACCGTGCGGCGATTGATTGGAAGCTCAAAAGCCTGCAGGCTCTGCACGAGCTTCGATACCATGCACGCTACGGCTACCAAAGAGCGCGCTACGGAATTGCCTACGTGGAGTCCGCACTCGATCTGATGGATTACGGACGTGAGCTGCTCGACGAGCGCTTCGACACCCCCGACAACGAGGCAACGTACGATTTTGATTTCATTGAAGGCACCCGTTTTCGGGTCAGTCAGCTCTTGGACATTTTTGCAGGCAACCTCTTTTCTGCCTACCCCACCCCCGACACAAGAGTGGCGCTTGCCAAAGCACATTCTTACAGCGGCAGGCGCGAGGCGGAGCTCCACGCCGAGGATTTCTACGCCATCAGAAATGCGCGGGAGCGCTGTTTGCAGGCGCTCGGTTTGCTGGAGAATGCGCCCGAGCAGACCTCCGAGATCCGCAAGCTCACCGCCGAGATCCACCTCGCACTGGCAGCTCTGATTCATCAAGAGATTTCCCCGTCGGCAGTCTCTTTCTCCACCGCAAAATACGAAATCGAGAATGCGCGTGCGCAGCTCTCTCAAATGCTGGAGCATTCGGCAACGGTAGCCTCGCTCCTGAACGCGCTGCCCGACGTGCAAAGGGACACCACCGTCACCGCGCTTCTCTACCGTGCGTATCGGATGTGTGCAAACGGCTGCTCGATCAGCGCACTGCTTGACAGAAGCCCAAAAACAAATCAGATGTGTAAGAAATACCGATTTCTCGCCATCAAGCATCTGCGCGAGCTGATCGCCGAGCGTGAGACACGCCAGCGGACGTTGGATCTGCGCGACCTCTATCATCAGCTTTTATGGGATAAGGTCGGAACGGTAGACGATCCTGCGGAGCGCGACGGCTTGCTCCGCGAATTTGAGGCAACCGTTGATATTCTCGCCAAAAAATGGAATATCATGCGCCATCCCCATCCACAGTGATGCGCGCCGCCTCCCCTTTGCGGGACGGCACTTTTTGAGAGACGGAATGGTCGCGTTTTTGTTATTTCGTCTTGCTTTTCCCCGCCGTTTGTGGTATGATAGGGCTACCCCGAAAGAAAAGGAGCCGACTATGATTGATTTTATGGAGGAGCTGCGATTTTTTGAGCCGCGGCAAAACGGCGAGCACGTTGACGTTACCCTGCCCGTTTTGATGCGCATCGACCACGGCATGCTCGACCTGCGCCTCACCGCAAAGGAAAACTACTACCTGATCTCCTGCCTCCGCGATCTCTTTTACGATCGCAACCGAAAGGCTGCCTTTTATTTTGACCGCTTTGTGGCGCAGGACCCCAAAAAACGCACCCACGGGATGCAGCTCCGAGGAGAAATGTTCTACCGCAAATTTGAAAACGATTACAGCCCCACGGTTGCGATCGCCAACGTGGTGCGCTTTTTCGTCCTCTTTGAACAGTTTGTGATGGATAGCGACATCCTCACCGAATAAGAGCCACGCCTGCGACTTGAATCAAAAGCACACCCGTATCGCATTTTTTTGCGATACGGGTGTGCTTTTTCGTTTGTTTCGATCTTATTTTTTCTTACTGAAAACCACAAATTTGCTGATGAAATAGTTGGCAATGACCACCAGCACCGCCGCGATCACCTTGACCACGTAGACGTTCCATGCAAGCAGGTCGAACAAAACGAACACCATCAGCTCCTGCAAAAGCAGGGTTGTGATGCGGGCACCTGCAAACGAAAGGAACTCAAGCAAAATCGCGCCAAAGCCGCGTCGGCTGCTCTCAAACACCCAGATACGGTTGGTGACGTAGGCAAAGATCACCGCCGCAGCCCATGCGATCGTGTTGGCAACGTGAACGAGGAAAACCGTTCCCTCGAGAGCGTCCGCCCAGAAGAAATAGAGCAGGAAGCTCACGCCCCAATCAACCACCGTTGTCAGGCCGCCAAAGATCAGGTAGAGAAGCTGCTCGCGGTAGCGCGAGAGCAATGCCTTGAGCTTTTTCATCATGCGTTTTTTCCTTTTTTTCGGTATTTTTTACACACGTAGTGCGTTTTCCGCTCAATCGAGCTTGTAGGTGGTGCCTTCCTTGGTGTCAACCAGCGTCACACCCTTGTCGGCAAGATACGCGCGGATGCGGTCTGCCTCGGCATAGTTCTTTGCCTTCTTTGCGGCAATTCTCGCCTCGATCAGCTCCTCAATCTCGCGGATGAAGGGATCGTCGGAAACAACCTTTTCGGCGGGTGCCTCCTTTTCGGCATTCAGCTTTGCCGCATTCTCAAGAAGATCCAGGCAGAGCACGCGATCGAAATCGGCAAGGAGTGCGCGCTTGGTGGTGCCGTTGGTCTTTGCCTTGAGCACGTCGTAGATCGCGGTCACGGCAAGCGAGGTGTTCAAATCGTTGTCGAGCGCTTTGACGAAGTTTGCCTTCTGCTCGGCAAACACTGCCTCGTCGAGCGCGCCGTCATCGGTCAATTGCGCGATACGTGCGAGCAATTTGTTGTATGCCGCCTTGGCGTTGTCCATGTTCTCCCAGGAGAACACGAGCGACTTGCGGTAATGCGACTGCAGGCAGAAGAAACGGTAGACCATCGGGTCGTAGCCCTTCTCGCACAGCAGAGAAACGGTGAGAAATTCGCCCTTGGACTTGCTCATCTTGCCCGAGTTGGTGTTCAGATGGAGCACGTGCACCCACCAATTGCACCACTTGTGACCGAGAAACGCCTCGGACTGCGCAATCTCGTTGGTGTGATGCGGGAATGCGTTGTCGATACCGCCGCAGTGAATGTCAAGGCGCTCACCCAGATGCTTCATGCTGATGCAGGAGCACTCGATGTGCCAGCCGGGATAACCGATGCCCCAGGGGCTGTTCCATTTGAGCTCCTGATCGTCGAACTTTGATTTGGTGAACCAGAGCACGAAATCCGCCTTGTTGCGCTTGTTTCCGTCCTCCTCAACGCCCTCGCGAACGCCGACGGCGAGGTCCTCCTCCTCGAAATTGTGGAACACGTAGTACTGCTCGAGCTTGGAGGTGTCGAAATAAATGTTGCCGCCCGCCTCATAGGCAAAGCCGCGCTCGATAAGTGACTCGATCACGCGGATAAACTCGTCGATGCAGGAGGTTGCGGGCTCCACCACCTCGGGACGGCGGATGTTGAGCGCCTTGCAATCCTCAAAGAATTTGTCGGTGTAGAACTGCGCGATCTCCATCACGGTCTTTTTCTCGCGCTTGGCACCCTTGAGCATCTTATCCTCGCCCGTGTCGGCATCCGAGGTCAGGTGTCCAACGTCGGTGATGTTCATCACGCGCGTAACCTCATAGCCCGAATAGCGCAGATAGCGATCAAGAATGTCCTCCATGATATAGGTGCGCAGGTTTCCGATGTGCGCAAAATGATAGACCGTCGGTCCGCAGGTGTACATGCTGACCTTTCCGGGCTCGTTGGGCACGAATTCGTCTCTCGTTTTGGTAAGTGAATTATATAAAAGCATCGTAAAACTCCTTTCCTCGCGAGGACCTCTTTTTGCAAAGGACTCTCGCATGCGGTCCGTCTCAAACGCTTTTCAACGCAGGACCGTGAATATATCAATCAGAATTTATTTTTTCTTTCCCTGCGGCTTTTTCTTCTTTTTTGCCACAGAGTAGCCGAAATTTCCCAGCTTTTTGCCGAGCGAGAAATAGTCACCGTGTGCATAGGCAACCAGCCCCGCACGCTCCAGATGCAGCTTTCCGTGCTCGTCAAGGAGCGCCTCGTCCACGTCCACCGCCACGATGTCGGCAAGGAACATGTCGTGCGTGCCGAGCGGGATCACGTCGGTCACGCGGCATTCGAGCGCGAGCGGGCTCTCGGCGAGGATCGGACAACCGATCTCTTGGGCGGGCTCCTTGGAGAGTCGACATCGCTCGAATTTGTCTACCTTCGCGCCCGTGTAAACGCCGCACCAATCGGCGGCACGCACCAGGTCGGCGGTGGTGAGATTGATGGCAAATTCGCCACTTTTCTTGATGATGTCATAGGAAAAACGCTTCGGACGCACCGAAATGTAGGTCTTTGGCGGATCGGTGCAGGTGATGCCCGTCCACGCAACCGTGAGCACGTTGTCGCGCTCGCCGTCCGAGCAGGTGACCAGTGCGGGCGGTACGGGTGCAAGCATTGCGCCGCCGCGCCATTTTATCTTTGCCAAGTCTCCTCTCTCCTTTCCTCTCTGTCTCTAACGTTATATTATAGCATACCACTCCCCTTTTGTCAAGTGCGGACGGGGAGAACGGCTATGTAATTTTTCGTGTGGGAAATTTGTAAAAGATATTGATTCCGAACATGAAATTGTAATCAAATATCGCTTGATCGGCTACCCAACATATTTTTTTGACGCACTCCCCTTACCACCTTTCCTTTTTTCTTTTGGAAAGTTCTTGGGGGTGAGGGGGTGCAGGGGGAGAGGGGACCTTCTTTCAAGAAGGTCCCCTCTCCCCCTGCA
>CAJKPX010000032.1 GCA_905201895.1 uncultured Eubacteriales bacterium
TGCCTTGCCCGCCGTACACGGTGCTGCAGAGTCATTGGATATCCTATGGCGAGATGCAACGGCTTTCGCATATTGCCGAGACGCTCGAGCGCTACCTTGAGAGTGGCAGATTTTTGCACGCGCTCGATTATCTGATACCGCGCGTCGACTCTCCCTTCGGCTTTTGGGAGGGCTTGACCGACCATCTTGCCGCCGATCCGCGCCCCCTGCAAAAGCGCGCCCAGCCCGAGGTCTACCGCGCCCTTCTGGATTATGCGCAAACGCTTCCCGAGGTGGATGCAAACACGCTTCGCCGCCTGCTCGGTGTTGATTTTTCGATGCATGAGCACAAAAATCCGCCGCATTTTTTGCGCGCGGAGGAATAAAAAACGCACGGAGTCTCTCTCCTCGATGCAGATCGCATCCGAGATGGCTCCGTGCGTTGTTTCGTTATTTCAGATGTTTTTCCAAACCCAAGCGGCGGCGTGCGGTGCCCAGGTGCAAACGTCGGGGCGGTTGAGCGCAAGCCCCAGCCCGTGATGACCGTGCGGATAGACGTGCAGCTCAAACTCCACGCCTGCGTCGCGCAGACGCTCACCAAAAATCAGCGAGTTTTTCACGTTCACAACCGCGTCGTTCGAGGTGTGCCAGAGAAATACCTTGGGCGTGCTTTCGTTGACGTATTGCGCAAGCGAGAGGGTTGACTTTTCGGTCTCGTAGCGCTCGCCAAGCAGGCGCTTGCCGCTTCCCGTGTGTCCGTAGAACTCCTCCACTGAGATCACGGGGTAGCCGAGGATCGCGCCGTTCGGCAGACAATCCATGCCGTCGATTTCGTCGGGCTGGAAGGCTTCGGTGTAGGCATCGGGGAGCAGGATCGCGGAGGCGGCAAGGTGTCCGCCTGCCGAAAAGCCGCAGGTCACAATACGTGCGGGGTCAATTTTCCATTCGCTTGCGTGATAGCGGAGCAGACGCACCACACGCTGAACGTCCGAGAGCGGCGCGGGATGGCGGTTGGGGGCAACGCGATAGTCGACCACAACGGCGTGCATTCCCTGCGAGTTGAAGAACTCGGCGATCGGCGTGCCCTCCTGCGGTGAGTGTCCGCCGTATCCTCCGCCGGGGAGCACAACCACGCAGGGAAGTGCCTCCTCGGTATCAAGGAAGAACGTGTGAAAGAGGTTTGGCGTTTCGGCGTCCTCACAAAAATAGGGGATTATGCCGTTCCATATCCGAAGGTCCATGATATACATTCTCCTTATGTAGCGTAATGGCTGTGCGCAGATTGGGATTGCGCCGTCAGATCGAGGCGATCCATTGTGCAAAGAGCATGATGACGGGGAGAGTTGCGGTTGAGAGCACCGAGGTCATGCCAACGGTTTGCGAGGCGTAGCCCGGCTCAATATCGTAGAGCTCGGCGAGCATGGTGATGGTTGCCGCACTCGGAACACCTGCCATGGCGGTTGCCATGAGGATGTAGGTTTCGGAGAGACCGCAAAGCTTTGCCAAAAGACAAATAATCACGGGAAATGCAATGAGCTTGATCGCGGAGTGCAGATAGAGCTTGGCGTTTTTGAGCATCTTCGGCAGAGCGATCGTGGCAAGGAGTGCGCCCGTGATCAGAACCGAAATTGGGGTGCAGAGATTGCCGAGGTAGGAGAAAAACTTGGTCAGCGCGTCGGGGAGCGGCAGGATCGGCTTGAGTAGGTAGAGTGCCACGCCGATGGCACAGGGGATCGTGCCGTAGTTGAACAGCGCCTTTTTGGGAGTCATGCGGATGTCCTCGCGTCCGCGTGCGAGGATGATGATGCCCCAGGTCCAGAGAAAGAGGTGAAAGGCGATCACATAGAACGCCCCCATAAAGCTGCCCTTGCCCTCGCCCAGGATCGAATCAAGGATGGGAAAGCCGATAAAGCCGCAGTTGGCAAACACCAGCGTAAACTCAAATATCTTGGTGCGGTCTGCGCGGTTGTTGCGACGGCAGATCAGATAGGCGATCACCGAAATCAGCGTATGGATCGCAAAGCTGATCAGCGTGGTCTGCCAGGCAATCGTGAGATTTTCTGGGGTGTACTCGGCGTTTGCGAGAGCCGAGATAATCATCATCGGCTGACCAACCGAAACGATCAGGCGCGAGAGCGCCTTGGATGCCGAGGTGTCGATGATTCCCCATTTGCGGCAGAGAAATCCGCAGATCATGAGCAAAAACAGTGTGACCATGATCGAGAGAAGTGCGAGAAAATTCATGGTCAGCCTTCCTCCCGCATTTCGTCCAGCTTTGCCTTGATGCGCTTCATATCCTCGAGCATATCTTCCTTTTTGCGCGGGTCGCGGAGAAGTGCGGCGGGATGATAGACGGCGGTCATGAGGTAGTTCCCCTTTTCAAACCAGGTGCCGTGCTCCTGCGTGATTTTGAAATCGGGCTTGATGAGCTTCATTGCCGAAATGCGACCGAGGCAAACGATCACGCGCGGTCGGATCAGGCGAACCTGCTCGCGCAGATATCCGATGCAGGCAGCCTCCTCCTCGGGAAGGGGATCGCGATTTTTGGGCGGACGGCATTTCAGGATGTTGGCGATGTAAACGTCGCTGCGCTCGATGCCAACGGCGTAGAGAAATTTATCGAGGAGCTGACCTGCGCGTCCCACGAAGGGAATACCCGAGAGGTCCTCCTGCTCGCCGGGCGCCTCGCCCACAAACATCAGCTCGGCATTTGGATTGCCCACGCCGAACACAAGGTTGGTGCGACTTTCACCGAGTGCGCATTTTTTGCAGTCGGCGCAAAGCGCGGCAAGCGATTCAAGATTGTTTTCCATAGTAAGTAGATCTCCGTTTCCGTTATTTCGCGGGCATGTCGGCCATGCCGTCACGCAGAGCGTGCTTGCCCGTGCAGATCAGGGTGTAGCAGCCGCTTTTCAGAACGTCGACCAGCTCGCGCATCGAGCAGATCGGCGCATCGGTGCGAATTCCGCCTGCGATCGCGGCATGTGCGAAGTGATAGTCGCTGCCCGAGGTGCGGATCAGACCATAGCGGTCGGCGGTTTCGAGCGCCTGCAGATTGTGCGAGTTGTGGTCGGGGTGTCCGTTGAACACCTCCATGCCGTCAAGAAGCGTGGGGTCGATGCGATCCATACCGCGTCGGTAGGGATGCGCCTGAACAAACAGCAAGCCGTGCTCCTTGGCAAAGGCAGAAAAGCTTTCGGGGTTCATGTGATGAAGGTTGGGGTGACTGATCAGAAAATCCTCATCCAAGCCGAACACAAGGTAATCGTTTTGGGAGCCGAGGAAGCGCAGCTCGCATCCGAGCAGAATGTTCAGGCACCCTTCGGCGGCACGGCGGAGCGTGCGGTAGCCCGAAAGATAGTGCTCGATTTTCTCCTCCCAGGTTTCGCCCGCGGGGTCGATGACGTAATCACAGTAGTGCTCGGCGAGCACGAGCGTGGTGTAGCCCGCCTCGGTGTAGCGTGCCACGAGCTCCTCGGGAGTAACCGAGGCGCAGGGGCTCACCGTGGCAGAGTGCGCGTGCAGTTCGGTTTTGTATTGCATGTTGAATGCCTCTTTTTGTCTGTTGATTTCAAAATTGCCGATGCCCGAGAGCATCGGCAATTTTGGGTTTTGTGAAAGGCTCAAAGTGAATTATTTGACCTCGATGATCGACTCATCCCACATCTCGGGAGCCTTGTAGCCCAGGAGATTGAGCGTGGTTGCGGCAACGTTGGAAAGACCGAACGCGCCGTCAGCCTTCACGGTGTAGTGCTCCTTTGCAGCAGTGTTGTCATAGATGATGCAGGGAACGGGGTTGAGGGTGTGGCTGGTTTTGGACTTGAAGTTGCCGTTCTTGTCAGCCTTGGGCTGCTTGGTCTTCTTGTCCATCTCATACATCTCATCGGCATTGCCGTGGTCGGCAGTAATCAGAGCCACGCCGCCCATCGCGTCAAGCACGGGCAGAATTCTGCCGAGCTGGAGATCAAGCGCCTCCATCGAGCAGCGCGTTGCGGCAAGCGAGCCGGTGTGACCAACCATGTCACCGTTGGGGAAGTTGACGCGCAGATACTTATATTTGCCGCTCTGCAGGCACTCAAGCAGCTTGTCGGTGATCTCGGCACACTTCATCCAGGGTCTCTGCTCAAAGGGAACCACGTCGGAGGGGATTTCGATATAGGTTTCGAGCTCCTCGTTAAACTTGCCCGACTTGTTGCCGTTCCAGAAATAGGTTACGTGACCGAACTTCTGAGTCTCGGAGATGGCGAGAACGGGGATGCCCGCGTCTGCCATATATTCGCTCATGGTGTTGGTGATCTCGGGAGGAGATACCAGATATTTTGCGGGGATGTGCAGGTCGCCGTCATATTCGAGCATGCCTGCGTAAACGACCTTGGGCACGCGAACGCGGTCGAACTTGTCGAATGCGCCCTCGGGAGCGTCAAAGGTCTTGGAGATCTCGATCGAGCGGTCGCCGCGGAAGTTGAAGAAGATCACGCTGTCGCCGTCCTCCACCGTGCCGAGCGGCTTGCCGTTCTCTGCGATCACGAATGCGGGCAGATCCTGGTCGATCACGCCGGTCTCCTTGCGGTAGGTTTCGACAGCCTCTGCAGCCGATGCAAACTGTCTGCCCTCGCCGAGCACATGGGTCTTCCAGCCTGCCTCAACCATTGCCCAGTTCGCCTCGTAGCGGTCCATGGTGATGGTCATGCGTCCGCCGCCCGATGCGATCTTTGCGTCAAAGGAAGCATCGCAGAGCTCTGCAAGGAACGCCTCGAAGGGATTGATATATTCGAGTGCAGAGGTCTCGCCAACGTCGCGGCCGTCGAGCAGGATATGCACGCGAACGCGCGAGACACCCTCGTTCTTTGCCTGCTTGAGCATAGCCTTGAGGTGATCAATGTGCGAATGCACGTTGCCGTCCGAGAAAAGTCCGAGGAAGTGGAGCGTCGAGTTGTTTGCCTTGACGTTTGCAACGAGCTCCTGCCAGGTTGCGGATGCGAACATCTTGCCGCTCTCGATCGAGTTGGAAACCAGCTTTGCGCCCTGTGCAAAGACCTGACCTGCGCCGAGAGCGTTGTGTCCAACCTCACTGTTGCCCATATCGTCGTCGGAGGGAAGTCCAACGGCGGTTCCGTGTGCCTTGAGCGACACCATGGGGTAATTCTTCATCAATGCGTCGAGATTGGGGGTGTAGGCACCTGCAACGGCGTTGGAAACCGTGTCGGGTGCGAGACCCACGCCATCCATCACGATGGTCAGCAGGGGACCCTGCACGCCTTCAAAACCGACGATCTTTTCAAGCTTCTTGTTCATTGTTTGTTCCTCCGAATTCATATTCTTTGAAAAAGACATATTTTCACAACTAATATTATATACAAAAATTCAGGAATTGCAAGGGCTATTTTCGATTTTCTTCATTTTTCTGCAAAAAGAACGCATGGCGAAGCGCCGTCTTGGGGATTTTGCCCCACAAGACGGCGCTTCGATATCTTTTTTTGTCGGTTTATCAATTTAAGGAGCCGCTTTCAACTCCGTTCACAAAATCGCAGATCATGTCTCCAAACGGGCATTCGTCCCCGGATTCCGATGCGCGGACGTAGGCGCAATGCCTGCCGTGCATCAGGCGCATATCCGCAGCACTCTCGTCGATGCCGAAATGGCGGAGCGTGCCGAGCATAAGCAGGGTCTGCTCGTAGCGGTTTTTCATATCGTCATCCGAAACGATGAAGCGCATCGGCGGGTAGCGGTCGGCGGTGCCGACGTGATAGAGCGGGGCACTTTCGTCGATGATTACGCGCCGCGGGTCGATCCCTCTCTCCTTCAAAACCCGAAAATGGTTGGTCGGTTGTCCTGCATCGTGCAGAAATCCTGCAAAATCGACGGGTGTGAGTCCGTGGCTTGCAAGATAGGAGGCATCGAAACAGAGCATCATCGAAAGATAGCCGCCCGCCGAGCTACCGCCCACGTAAATGCGTCGACCTCCGCCGTACTCTGCGATGTGTTGATTCACCCATGCCACGGCGCTCGCCGCGTCGAGAACGAAATCGGGGTAATGCGCATCGGGGTACATGCGATAGTTTGCCGTCGCGTACGCGATTCCGTGCTCCGCGAGAAAGACACCCACGTGTGCGGCTTTAGCTTTGTCACCCTTTTCAAGCCCACCGCCGTGGAAGTAAACGAAGGTGGGAAAGTCCTCACTGTCGGGCAGATAGAGATCCAGCGTTTGCAAGGGATGGTTCCCTTCGCAATAGGGAACATCCTTGATTACTCTCATGCTGTCGCCTCTCGCTTTTTATCCAGCATTCTGTTGCGGAAATAGAGGCAGAGGTCAACCGACACCATGAAAAGATTGAGAAAGTAAAAGAACAGCACGTACCATTTGCTTGAGAACTCTGCCATGTAGGCTGCGTTGGTGAATTTGGATGCGATTCCCGCGATATAGCCCACAATGATCAGACAAAGAAAGGCAACGCTCTTGCCCTTCGCACTCCGCGCGCGCCAGGATTTGAGCACGTTCATCGGCCAGGATGCGCCAAAGCTTACGATCATTGCAATTTCCAAAAATTCAGACATGTTTCTTCTCCTTTTTTCGCTGTTTTTATCATCATACCATATCTGAAGTCGGATGTCAAGCATATAATCATGTTTGCTACATTCACTTGAAAGTGATGCTACGCGAAATAGAAAAAAGTTTTGAGAAAAACTCGATCTCGGCTTGCTTTTTTGCTTGAAAGGGTGTATAATAATAAAGTTAAAGCTTAAATTCCTGACAGGAGGATAAAAAAATGGCAGAAAATTGCACACACGATTGTTCCACATGCTCGGCAAACTGTCCCTCAAAGGGAAAGCAGGAGAGCCTTTTGATCCCCGCCAATCCACTCAGCGAGGTCAAGCATATCATCGGAGTTGTCAGCGGAAAGGGCGGCGTCGGTAAATCGCTCGTCACCTCCATGCTGGCAGTTCTGCTTCAGCGCGAGGGCTATAAGGTCGGTATTCTCGACGCCGACATCACCGGTCCCTCGATCCCAAAGACCTTCGGACTGAAAAACGTTGAGGTCTACGGCGACGACAACGGCATGATCCCCCCCTCCACCACCACCGGAATCGACGTCATGTCGGTCAACCTGCTTCTCGGCGACGAGACCAAGCCCGTGGTATGGCGCGGCGCGATGATCGCAGGAGCCGTTCAGCAGTTCTGGAAGGATACCGTTTGGAACGTGGACGTGCTGTTGGTCGATTGCCCTCCCGGAACGGGCGACGTTCCGCTCACCGTGTTCCAGTCTCTGCCGCTTGACGGCATCGTGATCGTTTCAAGCCCGCAGGATCTCGTTTCGATGATCGTGAGCAAGGCGGCAAATATGGCGGATATGATGAATATTCCCGTGCTCGGTCTTGTGGAGAACATGAGCTACGTCAAGTGCCCCGATTGCGGCAAGGAGATCCGCGTGTTTGGTGATAGCCACATCGAGGAGGTTGCCAAGAGCTTTGGCTACGATTTGCTCGCGCGCATCCCGATGGATCCCAAGCTCTCCGCGCTCGTTGACCGCGGTATGCTTGAGCTGATGGAGAACGATTATATGGACGCTGCCGCACAGCGCGTGATCGAAAAGCTGGGCCTGGAGGCAAAATAAGTCGATGATCTCCCGCTTTTTTCGCGTTTCTTATAAATATGGAACGGGAAAAAAGCAAAAATCGGAAAATAAATGAAAAATCCGATAAAAAATGCAAAAAAACACTTGACAAAGGCATGCAAACATGCTATAATAATTTGCCGCTTGAAAATGGCTCTTTTAAGTGCGTCCAAAAAACGCCGCCATCCTATCAGCGAGTCTATCAGAAAGAGAGGTGCTTTTCGTGTTTGCAGTTATCGAAACCGGCGGAAAGCAGTACAAAGTAATCGAGCAGGACATTATCTTTGTCGAAAAACTCGAGGCTAACGAAGGAGACGAAATCGTTTTCGACAGCGTTATGGCTTTGTCTAACGACAACGGCTTCAAGGCTGGTACTCCCACCGTTGACGGTGCAAAGGTTACCGCTAAGGTACTCAAGAATGGCAAGAACAAGAAAATCTATGTCATGAAGTACAAGTCGAAGAAGAACGAGAAGAAGAAGATCGGTCACAGACAGCCCTACACCAAGGTGCAGATCGTTAAGATCGAAGGCTAATTCTCGAGTCGGTAAGAGAACATGACGAAAATCGTGTTTTTCAGAAGCGGTGGAGTGTTCTACGGCTTTGAGGAGCAGGGTCACACGGGCTTTGGAGAGGCAGGCGACGACATTCTGTGTGCCGCGATCTCATCCATGACCATGTTGCTCATCAACACCGTTGAGGTGGCGTTTGCATCCTCGGTTGATTATCAGATCGACGAGGGCGCAACGAGGATTTTGGTTCGCTGCAAGGCGGCGCTGCCCGAATTTGAGGCAGACGATTACAAGCGTTACGCTGTGTCGGGAATCATGATGGGCTACTATTGTCAGCTTGGCGACATGCTCGAGGAGTACGGAGACTACCTGAACGTCTCGGTTCAGGACAAACCCTGGGAGGATTGATCCGCCGTATCCCCAAGTTCCCGAGAGGGAATCCAAATTTTTTAGGAGGATAAGAATGATGTTGAAACTCAGTTTACAGTTCTTTGCTCATAAGAAGGGCGTTGGTTCCACGAAGAACGGCCGTGACAGTGAGTCTAAGCGCCTTGGCGTTAAGAAGGCTGACGGTCAGGCAGTGGTTGCCGGCAACATCATCGTAAGACAGAGAGGCTCCGCAGTTTGCGCCGGCGAGAACGTTGGCGTAGGCAAGGACTACACCCTCTTTGCTCTCATCGATGGTCGTGTTAAGTTTGAGCACAAGACCAAGTCTCAGAAGAAGGTCAGCGTTTACGCCGACTGATTTCATCTGACAGAAAATAGACACCCGAATGCAAGAAAAGTGTTCGGGTGTCTGTTTTTTATCTGTAAATGCACTTCTTTTTTTGAGGACTTATTTCGTTTTATAAGGACTAATTGACTTGTTTTTTCTTTTTTTTGATTTATTTCGACAAACCAACTTGACAACAGATGGAAAATATGATAAAATCATGACATCAGATTTTATTAAGGAGAAAAGACATGAAACTAATCAGAAACTTCAGCTTGCTGATCGTGCTTGCGATCTGCATTACGGTAGGCGGTGTGTACGCTCAATGGGTGTACGAGGATCACAACTTCGTTGCTGGCGAGGCGCATAATCTTGACATCTCCATGCAGGCATACATGAACCCGGGTAACCAGCAGGGTTATTTCGTGAACAAGTATGTAAACATGATGGTAGAGGTTGCCGACAACTACGACGGTGGCAACAAGGTGGCAGACGGCGAAAAGGGTGACTTTTATGCCGACCTCAACGGTCACGGATCCATGCTCTTCATCTTCAAGGCTTATGAGTTGACCACAGAGGCTGATATGGCATCGCTCTATTTCAACGTCTCCTTCAAGGAGCAGTCGCCCATCGTTTACAATAACGGAACGAAGGATATCCCGATCTTTGCTTACCGTGATGCGACCAACAAGCAGCTCACTCCCCTGACTGCGGCAAATGTGGATAGTCTGGTTGCCAAATATGCAAACCTGAACAAGGCTGATCTCGTTGCCGATCTCACCTCTGCCGGCGACCCCGGTCTGTACTATTTCGAGCTGACCTATGACCACCTGTTTGTTGAGGATATGGATTCCACAGCTCCCGGTGTTCAGCATCACATTGCGCTTTCTCCCGAATTTGCCGCAACGGCAATCGACAACCTCGAGAAGTGGGACGTTCTGCAAGACGCAATTCTTGGCGGATCTCTTACCATTTACATCACTGATACCCGCCAGGTTAATTAACCGATTCAAAACATGATTGTAGGGGAGTTGCGTGCAAACTGCATTTGCTGCTCCCCACATGTTTTGTCTTTACAAAAAAGAGGCAGTTTCGAGGTATCCAAAGCAGGCTCCCTTCTGCTTTTGCAAGGAGAGAGACCGATAGTCCCCACAAAGAACAGGTTTAGGAGCATTTCATGACGTCATACGAAAAATACGTATTTATTCTGTGCTTGATCGTCTTTGTCTGCTTCACCGCGCTGTTTTCTACCATGATCGCTTCCTTGCTCAAATCAACGATCAAGCTGATCCGCAGCGGTGTAGAGGACGAAGCTCTGCTGAAGGAGTATATCAACGCACAAAAAAAGAAGAAGCGGTTTGCTTGGATTCCCAAGCTTTTTTCGCTTGTCATTTGTCTCCTTTTCATTGCTTGCTTTGTGACGTCCATGATTTTGTCTTTTACGGAAAATTCCTACACAAAGGGACTTTCCTCGTTTAAGGTTGTTAAAAGCGAGTCCATGGCAACAAAATATAAGGATAACCTCTATCTCGAGCGAGATGGCTTGGACGATCAGCTTCAGATGTTCGACCTGATCGTTACGCACGAGCTTCCCGATGAAATGGACCTTCAGCTTTATGATATCGTGCTGTATGAAACTGAACAGGGGTTGGTGATTCATCGCATTGTAAACATTGAAGAACCGAACGATAAGCATCCGAATGAACGGCATTTCCGTCTGCGCGGAGACGCAAACAAATACAGCGACACCTATCCCGTGCGTTATTCGCAAATGCGTGCGATTTATCGGGGAGAGCGGGTTCCGTTCGTTGGAAACATCATCCTGTTTTTGCAAGCGCCCGCAGGATGGCTGTGCATTCTGTTGATCCTGTTTGGTCAGATCATTACCCCGATCGTTGAAAAGAAATTGATGCGTGAGATCGAAATGCGCCTGAAGGTGATCGGTGCACAAACCAACACCGCGATCAACTATTCGCTGCAACACATCGTGATCTCCTCCTTCCGCTTCTCTCTGAAGCTGCAAAGAAAGGATCCGCTGGTCGACCTGCGCATTCGTGAGAATCGCGGGGGTGTCAAAATTACGGTTCGCAAAGGATCTCGAAAAAAATGACAAGAACAATCAGATTTTTAACAGCATTGATGGGATTTCTCCTCGTATTTGGCTGCGGAGGCGTTTATGCAAGCTGGTATTACGAGGCGTCGGTGGTGGATGGCACATCATTGGAGATCCCTCTAACAATGGGACATTGGCGCGACGTGCCCGAAAAGGGCGTTGAGATCGTAGACAAGTTTTTGAATATTTTAAATAATCAGGTTGATGTTACGGTAGATGTCAACGGCACCACGTATGATGATTCCTACGAGGCGCTGCTTGCCACCTTCAACGGCTCTCCGCGTGCCAACGGTATCACGTTGCATAACAATTCCTTTATCGGAACCATGCAGCAAAAAGGCGATGATGCCGAAGCATTGCGTGCGCTCTTCGGAAGCTCGCTCTTGGATGAGGAGACCGCAATGCCCGAATACCAGCTGATGCTCAAGCGAGAGCCTCTTGACGGAGACGACGCAACGGGTATGAATTATTTTATGGACGGTGACCACGGCTGGAGGGAGGAGAACAAATACTATCCCGGAAGCGAGATGATCTTGTTTTCTACGCATTGGCAATCCGATTCCGATATTCCGCAGGGCTACGTGATCGTGTATGCAACGGTCTATACGAGGTATCCAAAAACCGATGCAAACGGCAATTATCTGTACGAGCGCGATGCCTACGGAAACATTCGCTATCACACGTATGTGAATCAGTACGGTAGCACCGTTCAAACCTCGTATCCGATCTATCAGTACGGAGAATGGGAAAATATCAGCGGTGAGGATGCATTTGTTGGCTATGCGCAGGTGGTGAACTACTCCACCGGTGACGCGGACCCGCTCTTTTGCAACCGGAACCTGGCGCTCGCTGAACCGCTATTACGGCACGCCGCTCGAATCCACACTGAACACCGTAGTTCAGGCAATGCTCAGATCAGGCTCGTGAGCAGCATGTAACTTTTGCTCTGATTTCAAACAAGAACGGTGGTGCCTTGCCATCGGATAACACCTCGGGGGTGTCTCAAATGTATCACGCATTTGCATGACACCCCTGTTTTTTTACACTTTTATTCTTTGTTGGATAAAAGTGCTTTTTTTATTTGAAAAAAGTTTTGGATTTTTTTTCAACTGTCACACTCCGACAATTTTTTTGCGGGACGTGTGATAAAATAGGACGAACGAATATCAAAAAGGAGGACGTGAGAACATGATTCGGAACGGAACGCAGGTGCTCTTTGAAGCGCGGGGGGAGGTGCTCCTGATCCGCGTGGGAGGTGAGATCGACCATCACAGTGCGGTTGCGGTGCGAACGGGGATTGATGCGCGGTTGACCGAGGAGCGTCCGAAACGCGTGATGCTGGAGCTTTCTGCGGTCGATTTTATGGATAGCTCGGGACTGGGGCTGATTATGGGACGCTTTGCACTGGTCAAACGCTACGGTGGAACGCTGGCTGTGCTCGACCCAAGCCCTGCGGTGCTCAAGATCATCAAGCTGGCAGGGATGGAGCGCATGGTGTCGATTTTGAGAACAAAAAAATAAGTGAAGCAGACCGATCAAAAAGAAAGGAAGAATGGAAAAAATGAAAACAAGAGTTGATTTTTGCGCAGAGGTGGAGAACGAAATGCGTCTGCAGCTGCCGTCGCTCTCGGTTAACGAAGGCATCGCACGTGCAACTGTGGCAGCGTTTTGTGCCCAGCTTAACCCCACCGCGGTGGAGCTTTCCGACATCAAATGCGCAGTATCCGAGGCAGTGACAAACTGCATCGTGCACGCTTATCGCGACGGCGTTGGTGAGATTTCGATCCACGTGATGCTCTGCGAGGGGCGCCTGATTCGCATTGAGGTTCGTGACAGAGGCTGCGGCATCGGGGATATCAAGCGTGCGCGTGAGCCAATGTTCACCACCGATGCTGAGGGTGAACGCAGCGGAATGGGCTTTACTGTAATGGAGTCCTTCTGCGATGGCGTGAACGTGAGCAGTCGCGTGGGCAGAGGAACCACCGTGACGCTTGTGAAGCGCTTACATAAGTAAGCCGCAGGGCTTACCGAGCTGAATTTGAGGTGATTCACATCATGGAGCAAACGTCGGTTTATGAGCGAAATGCCGAGCTTTTGCGTCGCGTACAAGAGGGCGATGAGACTGCCGAGGCAGCTCTCGTGGAGGAAAATGCAGGGCTGGTGCGCACGGTAGCGCGTCGCTTTCTCGATCGCGGAACCGAATACGAGGATCTGGTGCAGATCGGCACGATTGGCATGATCAAAGCGATCCGTTCCTTCTCGCTTGAGCGTGGAACGGCGTTTTCCACCTATGCCGTTCCTCTGATCGTCGGTGAGATCCGTCGCCATCTGCGTGATGACGGACCCGTAAAGGTCAGTCGAATTTATCGCAAGCAAGGGGTTTCACTCATGCACGAAAAAAATCGGATTTTGTCCGAGGAGGGCCGCGAGGCCGGCATCGCGGAGCTTGCGGAGCGCTGTGGACTCAGCGTGGAGGAGGCGGCAATCTCGCTCGACGCCATTTCGCCCGTTACCTCGCTCTCGGATTTTGTTTACGGTGAGGACAGCGTAACCTATGAGGGCGTGCTTGCCGATGGGGAAAGCGAGGCGGAGAGTGAGCGGATCTGCGATCGAGTTGCGCTGGCACAGTCGATCGGTCGCCTGCCGATTTTGTGGAGAAGGATCGTTTTACTGCGCTATTACCGAAATATGACGCAGCAGGAAACGGCAAATGCATTGGGGCTGACGCAGGTTAAAATTTCGCGTGAGGAGAAAAAAATATTGGCAGCGCTGCGCGAGGAGCTTTCCTGATGCGACGCGAGGAAAACGGGGAATGAGGAGGGGTTCTGCTTGACAGACCGAATCACCCCCGTTTTCCTTTTTTATCGTTATTTTTTAGGTATTTCTCGAAATTTTATGTTGAAATCTACATTTCTGTATGATATAATATACTTGAGTTACTGTAAATAAGTCAAGGAGGCAGCCTATGAAGCAACCGTTTTTTTTCCTTCTCTGCTTGCTCCTGCTGCTGTCCCTGATCGCATGCACGCAATCGGAGCATCACGGAGACGCTCCCACTGACACCTCCTCCAACCTCGGGGAGACAACCTCGGCGAGCGAAGGATCGGAGCAAGTCGATCCCCCAACCGAAACCACGGCGCCTCCCGAGCCCACGGTTGCGCAGATCCATGAATCGTGCATTTATCTGTTCGTGGGAGAAAAATACGAGCTTTCCTTCACGACAAGCACGTCGGAAGGGGAGGGCGATCCCCGAAAGATCGTTTGGAGCGCGTCGAGCGATTGCATCACCGTGGACGGCGGAACGGTGCGCGCGCAGCGAGAGGGCTTTGCCACCGTGTCGGGTGGCGGTGAGAGCGTGTGCATCGTACGCGTGATTGCCGACGATATGCCTGTGCTTTCTGTCAACACCAACGGAGTGGCGATTTCCTCAAAGGAAACCTACGTTCCCTGCTTGATTGGGATTGAGACCGAGAACGAGGAGCTGTGCTTTGAAAATGCGAGTGCAGGGATCCGCCTGCGCGGAAATTCGACCAGGGGACTCCCTAAAAAGCCCTATCGCATCAAATTCAATTCCAAGCGCAACCTTCTCGGACTTAACGAGGGGGCAGAATGCAAGAGCTGGGTCCTGCTTGCCGAGCGCTATGACGATTCCTTTATCCGCAACTCCACAGCAATGACCTTTGCCTCCATGATTATGACCGAATATAACTCGGATTGGCGCTACGTTCGGCTTGTGCTCAACGGTGAACACAAGGGTGTTTATCTCTTGGCAGAGCAGAGTCAGATCAATCCCAACCGCATTGATATTGAGGAGGCGGGAGAGGAGAGCGCTGCGTTGGAGTCGGGCTATCTGTTTGAGATTGATGCCTCGAGTAAGCCACCTGATTTTTATCTGGAATACGGAGATTATACGATTCGCAATTTTCTTGGCGATCGCTACACGATGACCGCAAACGATTCCGGCATGAGTGCGCTCTTCTATTCGGTCAAGAACAACGGTCTTTCCTCCGCGCAAATGGAGTTTGCCGAGAAATACATGGAAAACGTTTTCAAGATTCTCTATTATGCAACCTACGACGGGATCGCCTACGAGTTTGATGAAAATTACAATCTTGTGGACAGCGTGATGTCACCCGAGGAGGCGATCTCGGCGGTAATTGATATTGACTCCATGGTTCGCAAGTATATCCATAGCGAGATTCTGTGCAACGGCGACGAGCACAAAAAAAGTTATTTTATGTACGTCGATCTCTCGCAGAGTGGAAGCGGCAGGCTCACCTTTGGTTGCCCGTGGGATTTCGACACCGCGTTCGTGCATTGGAATTCGGTCAACTACCGCGCAACCGATGTGCATTATGCCTGCACACGCAATCTTTGGTATGTGGTTATGCTCAACAACGAATGGTTCCGCGAGCGTGTGATCGAAACGTGGGACATGCTCTACGAGCAATATGACGGCTATCGCAACGCGCTTGATACCGTGCTCGCAATTCAGGAAATTTATCAAGGTGATTTCAATTATGATGCGAGAAAATGGAACCGAACCGAGGACCATCAGCTTCAGATCACGCTCACCTATCAATGGCTGATTGAGCGTATCGAATGGCTCAATGATAACATCGCAAGAATTCCCGAGTAAAACCGAATGCGCACCGATCGCATGATTCACGATTTGGAAAGGAGCTTCTATGAAACGTATCTTATCCCTCATTCTGTGTATGCTCATTCTGCTCTCCGCAGTTGCCTGCAACCGCGGAGCAACGCCGAACGAGCCCGAAAAAAACGACGAAACCACCGCAGAAGATATCACAACAGAGGAAACAACGGCTGAAGCCGAGTCTGAAACCGAGCCTGCAACCGAGCCCCCCGTGCCTCCAACGGCAGAAATCACGGAAAAGATCATCTATTTGATGGAGGGCGAGAGCCATGCGCTGCAGTATACCGTGAACGAGGACGAAAACACCGCAGGTGATCCCGTGTGGAGCGCATCGAGCGATGCAGTCACGGTGGAGGGCGGTGTTGTTACCGCGAAAAAGGACGGCTATGCTGTGGTATCGGCAGGCGGTGAGCGCACCTGTACGGTGCGCGTGATCCCGCGTGAGATGCCCACCGTTTCGGTCAACACCAACGGAGTTGCCATCACCTCCCGCGAAACCTACGTTCCATGCCTTGTCGACGTGGACTCCACCAACGAGGATTTTTGCTTTGAAAAGGTGACTGCCGAGATCCGCTATCGCGGCAATTCTACCTATGACGTTGGAAAGGCAAAGAGACCCTACCGCATCAAATTCACCTCCAAGCGCAATATGCTTGGTATGAATGAGGGCGCGGAGTGCCGCAACTGGGTGCTGCTGGCGGACTACTTCGACAACTCCATGAGCCGCAACTCCACGAGCTTGAGTCTCTCGTCTGCAATCGTCAACGAGTATACCTCGGATTGGCGTTACGTTCGCCTTGAGATCAATGGCAAGGACTTGGGCGTGTTCCTCATGGCGGAGCAGGCGCAGATCAACGAAAACCGCGTGGCGATCGAGGAGGCGGGGGAGGATAGCCCCAATCTTGAGTCGGGGTATCTTTTCGAGCTTGACCAAAGCTCGAATAACGTGCATGAGGTCAACGTCTATTGCACCGATTATTATTTTGAAACCGTTTGGGGCGAGGTTTTTGATTCGAGAACGCTTCGCTTTAAGATGGAAAACGACGGCATGAGCGAGGCGCAGATCGAATTTGCGAATAAGTATATGCAAAACGTATTCGAGATCGTTTACCGCGCTACCTACAAGAACGCCTACTATGCGCTTGATGAGAATTACAATCTTGTCAAATCCGACTCCACCGACCCCAAGGAGGTCATCTCCGCGGTGATAGACGTCGACTCGCTGGTGCGAAAATTCATTCTGGACGAGCTTGTTTGCAGTCATGATGCGCGTCAGAAGAGCTACTACATGCACGCCGATCTGTCGGAAAACGGCACGGGGCTGCTCACCTTTTCTTGCCCGTGGGACTTCGATTTCACCACGTACAAATGGTCCAACACAACCTGGGACTATGAATTCTACGATCCCGAAGCGTTTATGCAGCCCACACGTACTACCTGGTACGTGATGATCTTCAATCACGCGTGGTTCCGCGAGATGGTAACCGACTATTGGAACACGCTCTATGCCGAAACCAACGGCTTTGCGGCACAGCTGCAGATGCTCACGGTGATCTCCGAGGCGTATGCCGATGATTTTGCGTTTGACCGTCAGCTGTATAAACGCTCTCAGCCGCAGGCGGAGCAGGCTCAGGTCCTGAAAAATTGGTTGCTCACGCGTATCAATTGGTTTAACAAAACGATCGGACAGGGAGATTATCTGATCGAGGAAAAATAATCCGTCGGATCATTGGAGTGGCGGGGAAGGGAGGCCCTTGAATGAAACAAATACTATGCACGTTGCTTTGCCTTGCCGTGCTTCTCGGTGTGACCTCCTGTAAGTCCACGGGAGGAAATGAGCCGCCCGCGAGCAAGCCGCAGGGGGAGCAGACAACCGAGGTGACACCTCCCGCCACAGAGTCTGCAACCGAGCCGAATCCCGTTCCGACGGCGGTGATCCGCGAGAAGGTCTTTTATCTGTTTGTTGACGATTTTTACACGCTTGATTACACCGTGAGCGAAACCAACGGCATTCCCGACGGCAAGGCGGAGGAGATTGTTTGGACCTCCTCCAACGAGCGCTGTGTAGGTGTGAAAAACGGCAGAGTGTATGCAAGGCGCGAGGGTTCTGCCATCGTGTCGGGCGGCGGAGAGAGCTATTGCACGGTGCGTGTGGTCTCGCGCACGATGCCAACGATCACGGTCGACACAAGGGGCGAGCACATTCTCTCCACCACAACCTACACCCCCTGCTATATTTCGATGGACAGCCAAAATTCGGATCATTGCTTCGATGATGCAAAGGCGGGCATCCGTCTGCGCGGAAACTCGACCTATAATCTTCCGAAAAAGCCTTACCGTATCAAGTTTATCTCTGCACAAAATTTGCTTGGAATGAACGAGGGGGCGCTCTGCAAGAGCTGGGTCCTGCTTGCCGACCGTTACGATAATTCCATGATTCGCAACTCCACCTGCCTCTCGCTTGCGTCTGTGATCGTGAAGGAATACACCTCGGATTGGCGCTACGTCAAGCTGGAGATCAATGGGGATTTTCAGGGCATTTACCTCCTTGCGGAGCAGCCGCAGATTCACGCCGAGCGCGTGAACCTTGAGGAGGCGGGCGAGGTGACCGATGCACTTCGCTCGGGCTATCTTGCCGAATTGAATGTCCAGTCGCCCAGACCCGCATTCTACATCGACTCCTCCGAGCTTGATTTTACCACCTTTCTCGGCAATCGCTCTCCCTCAAGGGACCTGATCTATGATCTCAAAAACAATTCGGTGAGCAACGAGCAAAAGCGCTTTGTGGGAAAATTCTTTCAGAATGTGTTTACGGTGGTCTATGAGGCAACTTACAACGGTACCTACTATGAGCTGAACGAAAATCACGATCTCATTCCTTCCGAAACGATGACCTCTGCCGAGGAGGCAATCTCGGCTGTGATCGACGTTGATTCCTTCGTGCGGATGTATATTCTCACCGAGCTGATCTGCAACCACGATGCCTTTCAGAAAAGCATGTATCAGCACGTGGATTTCACCGAGAACGGTACGGGACTTCTCACCTATTCCTGTCCGTGGGATTTCGACTTCACCATGTATCGCTTTGAGGACTTGAAATATTACGATCCCGAGAAATATCTTGCAAGCGAGCGCGTGACCTGGTTTGTGATGATGATGAATCACGAATGGTTCCGCGAGCTTGTTCGTGACTATTGGAATCAGCTCACCGAGGAGACCGACCATTTCCGCGCCGTGATTGAGATGATGCTTGCGATCTGTGAGGAATATAGCGACGAATTCATCAAGGACGGTGAGATTTGGGACAGAGAGGAGCCCCAGGCAGAATGTGCCGCCACGGTTTATGAGTGGCTCCAAACGCGCATCAAATGGCTCGACGTGCAATTTGGCGAGGGCGTATTCGACGGCGCCGGTGCTTCCGAATAGTTCCCACCAAAACGGAATGCGCGCGAGCATCCGCGTCGTATTTTCAACCCTCGGTGTCGGCGCGAATATCCTGATAGGGAGGCGCGGAAATCCGATCTTCTCGCGTCGATCGGAAGCAAAGGAGGCATTTTTTTGAAGAAACTCGGTCAACCCCGCAAGCACCCGCCCAAGGGGGAGAGAACAAAGGAGGCGGGAGTGTCGCGTTGGACGCGATTTTGTAAAAAAGCAAAGCAGCTGCTTGATGCGGCAAAGCCGATCTTCTCCGCAATCGGGCGTCTTTTCTCGCTTGTGTTTGCGCGCTTTCCCAAATGGGGCTGGAAGCGGTGCCTGCCAATCATGCGCCGCTACTTAATCCCTACATGCGCCTTCCTGCTTTGTGTGGGTATCCTGTTCTTTGGTATGCTTTGCACAGTCAGCGCGGCGGTCTGTGACAAAATGCGGGATCGCATTGTCACGGCGGATGAGCTTGTGGCAATGGAGGGCGAATTTGACTGTATCCTCGTGCTCGGATGCCGTGTGTATTCCGACGGAACGCCAAGCCCCATGCTCGACGATCGCATCAGCACGGCGGTAATGCTCTACGAAAACGGGGTTTCCTCACGGGTTCTGATGAGCGGCGACAGTCGGTCTGTTGGCTACGATGAAACGGGAGTCATGCTGGAGGTGGCGATTGCCCTCGGGGTTCCCGAGGATGCGATTCAAACCGACCCGATGGGGCTCTCCACCTACGATAGTATTGCGCGATATCATCATATATGGGAAGGGCGGCGCATCGTGATCGTCACGCAGGAATATCACCTCTACCGTGCGCTCTATATTGCGGAAAAGCTTGGTATGGAGGCATACGGCGTCAGTGCCGATCAACGCCCCTATGCAGGACAGTTCAAATACGATCTGCGCGAAATTTTTGCGCGGTGCAAGGACGTGGTGTACGCCCTGAAGAAGCCTATGGCGGAGGGACTTGACGTTCTTCCGCGCTCATGAAACAGGATGCATATATATTGCTATATATCAAATAAATTCAAAGGAGAATGAAAAAATGGCAAGAATTGTACTCAACGAAACGTCTTATCACGGTGCTGGCTCGATCGCAGAGATCGTGGGTGAGGTAAAGGGCAGAGGTCTGACAAAGGCTCTGGTTTGCTCCGACCCCGATCTGATCAAGTTTGGTGTTACGAAAAAGGTTCTCGATGTGCTCGAGGGAGCATCTCTCCCCTATGAGGTCTTTTCCGACATCAAGCCCAATCCCACCATTGAGAACGTGCAGAACGGTGTTGCTGCATACAAGCAGAGCGGTGCCGACTATCTGATCGCGATCGGCGGTGGTTCCTCGATGGACACCTGCAAGGCGATCGGTATCATCATTGCAAACCCCGAATTTGAGGACGTGCGCTCGCTTGAGGGCGTTGCTCCCACCAAGAATCCCTCGGTTCCGATCATTGCAATTCCTACAACCGCAGGAACTGCGGCAGAGGTTACCATCAACTACGTTATCACCGACGTGGAGAAAAAGAGAAAGTTCGTTTGCGTTGACGTGCACGACATTCCCGTTGTTGCCATCATCGACTCGGATATGATGAGCACCATGCCCAAGGGTCTCACCGCCGCAACCGGTATGGATGCTCTGACGCATGCGATCGAGGGCTATACCACCAAGGGCGCATGGGAAATGACCGATATGTTCCATCTCAAGGCAATCGAGCTGATTGCAAAGAGCCTGCGCGGTGCAGTTGCAAACACCAAGGAGGGCAGAGAGGGCATGGCACTTGGTCAGTATATCGCAGGCATGGGCTTCTCCAACGTTGGACTTGGCATCGTTCACTCGATGGCACACTCGCTCGGCGCCGTTTACGATACCCCTCACGGTGTTGCAAACGCGATTCTGCTTCCCACTGTGATGGAGTACAACGCATCCGAGACGGGTGAGAAGTACCGCGACATTGCGAAGGCAATGGGCGTTGCGGGCACCGAGACCATGACGCAGGACGAATACCGCCGTGCGGCTGTTGAAGCAGTTCGTCAGCTTTCGATCGACGTTGGAATTCCGCAGGACCTCAAAGAGATCGCAAAGGAGGAGGACGTTCTGTTCCTCGCAGAGTCTGCCATGGCAGATGCTTGCCGCCCCGGCAACCCCAAGGATCCCACGCTTGAGGACATCATCGCGCTCTACAAATCTCTTATGTAATCAATGTTTCCAAAATTTTGGGGTCTGCGCCAACGGCGCAGA
>CAJKPX010000033.1 GCA_905201895.1 uncultured Eubacteriales bacterium
CCCGAGCGCATGCAATCCACCGTGCAGGTGCCGATCGCGCGGCGCGGTGCCTGAATGTCGATGTGCGGGAGTAGAGCGGTCCTTTCGGCAAGGGCATCCACCGCCATGCCGATGCCGGGCAGAATGGCACCGCCAATGTAGCGACCCTTTGCGTCCACCACCGTCAGTGTGATTGCCGTGCCCGTGTCGATCACGATCGCGGGTAGGGGATAGAGCTCCTTTGCCGCAACCGCAGCGCAAACGAGGTCGGATGCCACCGTTCCGGGATCGTTGATCGCAAGCGGTACGCCGGTTTTGATCCCTGCACCCACCGTCAGGCAGTCGAGTCCCGTGATCAGCCCGACCGCACGCACGAGCGTGGAGGTGAGGGCGGGCACCACCGAGGAAAGGATCGCACCCTCAAAGCGGGTTGCATCCACTCCGCAAAGGTCAAACACCTGTCGGATTTTGGCGGCATAGCCGAATTCGGTTTCGGCGCGGTCGGTTGGAATGCGGAAGATGGGAGCGGCGTTGCGGCTCTCGTCCACACAGCCAACCGTGGTGTGCGTGTTGCCGCATTCGATTGCAAGGATCATATGTGATCCTCCTTTTTCAAGCGTTTTGGTACCTTAAAATCTCTTTTTCACAACCGTGATGATACGGAGCACCGCGGGGATGAGCGCAACGTTGATGGCAAATTCTACTACGAAGTTGAGTCCGATCATGCCGACCATGAGGAAGCTGATCGCATTTGCAAAGGCAAATTCGATCGCCCATTGATCGAGCAGAGTCTTGTAGAAAATGAGCATGCCGATGGCGAAAAGCCCCGTGTTTGTGATCGGGCATGCGATCGCCGCGAGCACCGTTCCGAGTTTTTTACGCTCTGCCTTGGCAAAGACGCGATAGAGCAGACCGGATACGAAGCCAGCCGCAATGCCCTTGAGCATACAAAGTGCGATCGTGATAACGGGAACGTACTCAAACATGGCAAAGCTAATCGCGCCTGCCGCCCCCGTGACCACCTGAATGCTTACCACCGCGCCGAAAATTCCGCCCAGGATCGCACCCGTGGCGGGACCGTAGAGGATCGCGCCGATCATGATGGGAACGAGCGTGAGCGTGATCGTGAACATCCCGATCGGGATCGACACGAAGAACTGAAGGACGATCACGAGCGCGGCAAGCACTGCCGTGACCGCGAGACGTTGGATGCGGGTTCTGTTTGTTTTCATATTCGTTTTCCTCCTGCTGCTGTTTCGGTCAAGCCGAATATAGCGCAAGGGAAAGTATATCATATTTTTTTCACTTTTGCAAGCATTTTTTTGATTTTGGTTGACAGAAATTGCAGGACGTGGTAAAATAAAGGGGAAGATTACAATTGGGGAGGAAAACACCTCATGAACCGTGACGTGAACGTTACCTCGGGCGGCGCACCATTTGAATACGTGGTGGCAAAGGCGAAAACGCCAACGCTTTACTTTCAGCGGATCACACTCATCTCGCTCTACGTTCTCTGGGGCGTTGGACTTTTTCTGGTCGGTGCTGCAACCCGCTTGCTCGTCTATTTTTTGGCACTCGTTCCGCTCTCGCTTTGGGTGCTCGTTTTTTTTACCTGGCGACTGACGCAGGTGGAATATGAGTATTCCTTCTTCTCGGGGGAGCTCACCGTTTCGCGTCTGCTCGGCGGAAGAACACGACGCGAGCTCTGTTGCGTGCAAATCAAGGGCTTGAGCCGCGTGCTGCCCTACGAGGACGATTACGCCGCACAGATCGAGGCGTTCTCGGCAGATAAGGTGATCTTTGCCGCATCGGGAGAGGAGGCACCCTCGCTCTACGTAGCACTCTGGAGTGACTCCGACACACGATATGCGTTGGTGATTGAGGCAAACGAAAAGGCACTTCGCATCCTGCGCTACTACAATGCGTCGGCTGTGACCCTGCGCCCCTCTGACAGATGAATTTTTTATACCGTTTTGAAAAAAAGGAGACCGTGACATGAAAAATCAACCCGAAATGAACCTGCGCATTCCCGAGGACCTGCTTCGCAAGCTGCTTTACGTGTCGGCAGCGGAGGGACGCTCGCCCAACAACCATATGCTTATGCTCCTGCGCAACAACGTGCAGTATTTTGAGCGTGCCAAGGGACGCATCCGCCCCGAGGACCTGCGCGCCATCGACGTCTCGGAATATCTCACCCCCTCGGATGGAGAGGAGAACGCATGAGCGGCCCCGTGCTTAAGCTTAATCTGCTTCTCTATCTGGGCAGGCTAATCCTGCTCACGCTCGGAATTCCCGTGGCGTGCGGTTTGCTCGTAGGGCTTTTCTCGCGCCTGTTTTCGGTGTTGCTCGGCGGACGGTCGGGGCGGGTGTTTGACGTGACCTCGATCATCGGAACCCCCGTGCACGAGCTGGGACATGCCGTGATGTGCCCGATTTTCGGTCATCGTATCCGCCGCATCAAGCTATGGACACCAAAGCCCGATGACGGTGTTTACGGCTTTGTGGAGCACACCTATAACCGCAGAAATCTCTGGGCGCGCCTGGGCAATCTGTTCATCGCACTCGGTCCGATCTTCAGCGGACTCGGTGTCACGGTGCTCATGCTGCACCTTTGCTTTCCCGCAGAATGGAGTGCCTATCTTTCGGCAACGCATGCGCTGTCTGCTACCATTGCCACCCCAAAGGAGATCGTTGTGGGTGTGTTTTCGCTCTTTGCGTCGATTCCGCGCGCTTTTGCAAGCGATTGGCTGCGCGCGCTGCTCGGTCTGCTTGTGATCATGCCCGTTTCGCTCCATATCACACTCAGCTGGCAGGACGTTCGCTCGGGTGCCTCTGCCGTTCCGCTTTATCTCGTTCTGCTTGCCGTGTTCGGCAGCATCACGTTGGGTTTCGGCGTGTCGGGGGATGTCACGGCAACGCTTTATCTGGTGAATTTGCGTCTGCTCTCGCTGTTTTGTCTCGTTGCCGCCTTCTCACTGCTTTGGGTGCTGATCGCGCTTCTCGTGCGTGCGGTGCGCGCGATTGCTTCGTGGTTCTGACGGTCAATGCCCTCCGACCCACATTATTTCTGCCCGAAAAAGGGACTGTCGACCAAATGCGTTATGCATTTGAGACTTCCCTTTTTCGCTTTTTTTGCAGAAATCCGAAAAACAAACAAGAAAGTGGAAAAATATTCTACAAAAACGGAAAAACACTTGACAAAGCTCGGAAGAATATGTTATAATAAAAAAATCCCAAAGAAAAGACCGAAAAGCACGGGAAAGACAACGGTGTGAGCTCCCCGAGGGGGTATCTGCAAAGGCACTTGGGTGTCGACCCTCGATTTTCGGCTTTTCATTTTTTGTTTTTATGCTATACTGAAGGAGGCTCTTACATGGATATCGTATGGGAATGGATCTGTAACGCACGGGCGTTTCTCGGGGAGGTCAACACGGTCACGATGATCATCCGCATTGCTATGGCAGCTCTGGCGGGTGCTTTGATCGGCTTGGAGCGCGAGCTTCACGGACGCGCGGCAGGTCTGCGCACGCACATGCTGGTGTCGCTCGGTGCAACGCTCAGCGCACTCATCGGCGTTTTGCTCAGCGTGGAGATGGCAAAGCTGGGGATTAACTCGGACGTACAGAGAACGGGTGCGCAGGTTATGAGCGGCGTCGGCTTTCTCGGTGCGGGCACAATCCTGGTCAAAAAGGGAAATTCGCGCATTTCGGGACTGACCACGGCGGCAGGACTCTGGGCAACGGCAGCAGTTGGTCTTGCCATGGGCTACGGGCTCTATGAGGCCGCATTCACTGCGGTGCTGATCGTGATCCTTGCCTACACGATGATCGGTCGGCTGGAGTTTTTCATGAACCGTAAGCGTCAGCGCATTTTCGTTTATCTGGAGCTTGATGACGTGCACACGGTCACCGCAATGTCCGAAAAGCTGGCGCGTGACTATGCAGGTATCGAAATTCAGGTCACACCCCCGCGAAGCGGCTGTTCACCGCACGTTGGAATGGAGGCGCTCATCCGCATTCCGCACAAGGTTTCGGTGGAGGAAAAGATTCGACGCCTCAATAAGCTGGAGCACGTCGTTTTTGCACTTCAGATCACGTAATTTGGATCATTTTGTCCGAAAAACTGAAAAAAATTCGGAAAAATAAATCGCGCAGTGTTGACAGAAACGGTTTTTCGTGGTATTATATATGTACATAAACATAAAATGATAGGCTTGTTATCCCGATAACGATCCTGATTTGGACGGAGGTATCTCAATGGCTGATGAAATGATGAAAAAAGTCGATGAGGCGTTGGTTGACGCTGCGTCGGAGGAGGTCTGTGAGTCCGATGCATTGGAGCCAATGCGCGAGGCAATCGCAGGACTGCAGGAAAAGGAAGCGGTTTTAACCGAAAAGCTCTCCCTTGCAAAAGAGAAGGGTCTGTCCGAACAGGCAGACAGATGCAGAGATCTTCTGCAGAAGGTTGTGCGTCAGCGACTGAAGAAGCAGGAGGAGCTCCGCGTGGCGGAGGCTCGTCAGCTCGCGGCAGAGCTCGATGCGCTCACCGAGGAGATCGGCGCGGAGATCGAGCCCGCTCCCATCCCCGTGGAGGAGACCGAGGAGTATAACTACCTTGCAAAATCCCGCCGCATGGGTCTGATCTCGAGAATGGTCGGCTTCGTTGGCGTGTTCGCATGCTTCGTCGGAGCGTTCGTTTATCTGCTGCTTGCACAGGTCGACACGCTCAATCTGCCCTTTGAATGGCTCTATCTTGCAATCGTTGGCGCAGGCGCGGTTGTGTTCCTCGTGATCGCTCTGATCATCGGTGCCGGCGCAAACAACTACAAGAAGATTGCCGAGCAGCTTGAGGCTGAACGGGCTGAGGAGGACGCAGTGATCGAGCTCCTTGCAAAGGAGGAGGCATTCACCACCGAGAGCCTGGATGCGGCAACCGAGGCATATGCAATCGAGAAGGACCTCGAGCTGAAAAAGGCAACGCCCGAGACCGAGAAGCGCTTTGCGATCAAGCTTCCCGTTGAGGTTCCCGAAAAGGTAAAGAAGAACGTACATAAGATCGTTCCCATCGCAGCCGTTTGCACGGCAGTTGCTGCAATTTTTGCAGTTTCTTCCGCAAGCAAGAAGGCGGCAGCGGAAAAGCGCTCCGCAGCAGCACGCAGAGACTTCTTCAAGTGGCTCGGCTGATTGCAGGGTAGGTTCACGGTCGGTTCGGAGGAATAACAAATGATGAAATCGGATCGCTTCCGCAATGCGGCAAAGCTGGTGCTTGGCATCGGGCTTATCGTGTGTGCGCTTGCCTGTGCAGTTTACGGAGCATTGATGATCCCCGTAATCAAGGGTGTCCCGTTCCAATGGGAATATCTCGCGCTGATCGGATTTGTTGCCGTGTTGGTTCTGCTTGTTTCGCTGATTCTCTTTGGTATTGCCAAGAGTGAGGAGGAGCATGAGCTTCCCGAGGAGGAGCAGGACGAGGAGCGCTTGGCAAAGGCGTCGGTTGAGGTTACCTTCGCGGTGCCGAGCAAGCCGTTTGGCTCGCTCGCCAAGACGCCAAGAGCCGTGGTGGCATCGGTGGATTGCAAGGGTGACACCAAGCCCGCGCCCTCCCGCAAGAAGTTTTCGCTTCCTTGCAATAAGGAGACGCTGAAAAAGATCGGCATGATCGCCATTCCAACAGTTGCCGTTGGGCTCGTGGTGTGGTCGGTATCTGCCAACATCAAGCACGCAAAAAGAGCAAAGCGCCGCCAACAGTTCTACCGTTGGCTGGGCTGATACAAAAAAGGGCTGTCTTTGAAATGTAGATCACATTCGGGACAGCCCGTTCTTTCAAAGTGGGAGACTTTTATGAAGAAATGGATATTCGCATTGCCGATCATGGTGTTTCCGTATCTGCTCCTGGCAATTCTCGGATGTATTTTCAGCGGATTTCTCAGGGAAACGCTATTTCAAAATAACATTTTTTACTGCATTCTTGCCCTTGCGATTTTTGCGGCGGTTGCACTGTTGGGAGCAATCCTGATCTGGGTGTTTTATCTGTCTGCGCGTGAGAGCGCATCCTCGGTGGCATTGCTGGCACTCCTAATTAAGCTGGTTCATATTCCCGCATACGTAATCATTTTCATCCTCGGTCTGCTCTTTTTGATCACGATCTTCACGATGGGCTTTTCGCTCGCATTCGTGCTGTTTGACCTGATCACAATTTTTCTCAGTGGCTCGGTTGGGATGCTTGCGGTGTGGAAGCTTTACGCCGAGGAGCGCATAAACCTGGCCGAATGCTTCTTGCATTCGATCCTGCAGTTCGTCTTTTGCCTGGACGTGGTGAACGCCGTGATCGTTTACGTGCGCGCGAGAAGGGCAGAACGCGGGGCATAAGCAGACCCCGCTTTATAGGAAAAAAGGTACTCATGCAAGCTTTGGCTTGCGTGAGTACCTTTTTCTGATCGGTTGCGTCAGGTCTTCCAGCCCTCGGCGTTTCGTGCGAGAATGGTCATGCGGCAGTGCTCTGCCTGCGCGCCGTGAATTTCGATGAGATAGTCGAGCTCGATCACGCCGTCGGTGAGCAGGCGGTTGTCAACGCGAAGCGTGTGCACGCAAACCTGAAAGGAGGAGAAGGGGGTGTCGTAGATGCTGAAATGCCGCTTGCCCTGCTCGAACACAAGCGCGGTTTTCACGGTGCCCGTGCGCATCATCGAGACGAGTCCCGGTGTGCTGCGGTCAAAGCCAACCGACGTGACCGAGCCCTCCATGCCGCTCAATTCGCCTTCGTCGTAGACGAGCTCCACGCGCGTTTTGCCCGTGACCAGCCGCCCCTCCAGAATCATATCGGTGGGCTCGGGCATTTCGGGCAGCTCGATCGGTTCCTCGTCGGGGATCGGAGCGCCCTCCTCGTCAAACAGGTCCTCGGGAACCTCGGTGCGTGCCGAGCGGATCGTGATCATTACGTTTCGTTTTGTCATGGCGTTGGAATAAACTCCTTTGATGCGCGTCGGCGCAGAATTTCGTTGACCTTGAGCACGGCAACCTGCGTTTTGCCGTCGGTTATCTCGCCCGCGAGCACGCGGTTGACAAGCTCGGAGAGCGGAATGCGAACGATGTTGAGAAATTCGTCATCGTCAAAATCGGTTTCGCCGTAGTGCAGACCCTCGGCGAGGTAGAGGTCGATTTTCTCGTCGAGAATAGCAGGCGTGGAGCGGAACAGACCGAGATAGGTCAGGGAGTCGCAGGTGGTGCCGGTCTCCTCGCGTAGCTCGCGCAGCGCGGCGCTCACGTGGTCCTCGGTGGTGCTGTCGAGCTTGCCCGCAGGGATTTCGGTCATTACGCGACGGTGCGCGTGACGGTACTGACGCACGCAGATCACCTCGCCCTCAGCCGTGAGCGGAAGGACGGCAACCGCGCCGATGTGCTTGACGTATTCGCGCACACCCTCGGCTCCGTCGGGCTGAGAGACGCGGTCGACGTAGAGGTGTACAACCGAGCCGTCGTACACAAGCTCCGAGGCGATGCATTCCTCGCGCAGCTCCTGATCGGTATATGTTTTCATATATTACCTCGCTGATAGGAATTGATACCCCTATATTATACACCGATGCACGCGATTTGTAAAGAAGGTATTGCAAAAAAGATGATTTTCTGTTATACTGTATAGAGAAAAAGACAAGGCGACGGGAGGACGAAAATGGCGCACAGAGAGGAAACGGTACGCACCGAGATGCTGCTCGGGGCGGCAGGTATGGAGAAGCTGAGAGAGGCACGCGTGGCGGTTTTTGGTGTTGGCGGCGTTGGTGGCCACGTTTGCGAGGCGCTTGCCCGTGCGGGTGTTGGCGCGATCGACCTCTTTGACAACGATACGGTTTCGATCTCCAACGTTAACCGACAGATCATTGCCCTGCATTCCACGGTGGGCAGACCCAAGGTGGAGGTGATGCGTGAGCGCATTGCCGATATCAACCCCGACTGCCGCGTGCGCGCACATCAGGTCTTTTACCTGCCCGAGAACGCCGATGACTATCCGCTGGAGGGGTATTCCTATATTGCCGACGCGGTGGATACGGTTGCGGCAAAGCTCGAGCTTGCCGTTCGTGCCGAACGTGCGGGCGTGCCGCTGATTTCCTCGATGGGAACGGGGAATAAGGCTGACCCCACGCGCTTTCGCGTGACCGACATTACCAAAACCGAGGGGTGCCCCCTGGCGCGTGTGATGCGACGTGAGCTTCGCGCACGCGGTGTCAAGCACCTCAAGGTGGTGTTCTCGGACGAGCCCGCCATGCCGCGCCCCGCCGATGCCCCCGCCGAGCCCGCAAGCACAGACGGACCCCGCCGTGCCACCCCTGGTTCCTTTTCCTTCGTCCCCTCGGTTGCAGGGCTGATCATGGCAGGCGTGATTATTCGGGAACTGACGGAGTGACGGTTTATGCCTGCTTTTTTACAATACTGATCCTACCCCGACTTCCAATTCCGAGGGTCATTCTTGAGCAGAAAAGTGCGAGCACTTTAGCGACACGCAAGCGGTGTCGCGCTCCGCTCGCGAAGAATCTTCTAACCTTCTTCTTTTCTTGGAAAACGATTAAAAAACATAGTTCGATACACAGTCATACCAATGCACGTAGGTCTCACCGTTGATGGTGAGGCTTTCGTTTTCAGGGAGTATGTCGGTCCAAAGCTTGCCATAACGATGGAAAGCCCAATCATTCTTATTAAATCTGCGCCAGAGAACCGTGCGTCCGTTTGAGTCAAGATATTGCTCGGACGCAACACCGTCGTTAAAGCACTGAATATCCATTACACAAACCGTGTCATAGGATTTGTCACCGATGGTGACGGTATATCTGCCCACAATATCCAATGTTTCTTTCTCGGTTTGTCCGGTCACGGTATTTCCATGACGGCAAAGTAAGCCTTTTGCGTGCAGATTCACCTCGTTTCCGCAGTTGTTTTCCCCAAACCCCCAATTATCAAGAAAATCTGCGCCGTCGAGGAAGGTATAGACCTTGCGGACACCGTTTTCCACGTGGCTTTCGGCAAGATATCGGCAATGCGTGTCGGTAAGCTGTGCCACAAAACGACGCTCCATGCGATCTACTGCGCCCGTGCGGTAGTAGTCCTCGGCGCCATATTGAATTGCCGAAATCTCAATTCCTTCGATTCCGTGAATTTCAGCCTTGCCGACTGCCTTCATTTCGGTATATTCGGTGCGTTTGCGTGAGGGCATGTCATAAAGCCCCCACACCAGTGATTCACCCATGCGAGGAACAAATTGCCATCCTTGAAGCTCCTCCCACCTGACCGAAAACGGCGCTCGATCGGAGCGTTCAATTTTATATGTAGGCAATACTTGAGGTAATTTTTTCATCTTGTTTTCTCCTTTTTCCCGATGTGGATATTGTTGTTTGAATTTCTGTTTTGCATAATGCAGGCGGCTCTTAACCGTTCCAAGTGGCAGACATAGCTGTGTTGCAATTTGTTCTTGCGTCATGTCACGAAAAAAATAGAGGTATAAGATTTGTTTTTCCCTTGAGTCCAATGATTCCAAGGTGTCTCGCACGAGCTCTCGCTCAACCACACCGAGTCTGCCGACTGCAGGCACCGTTTCCGATATCATATCTAAAGAAAGCGGCGGGATGTTTTTTGCTTGACGCCTGTAATAATCTGTGCACTTGTGTCGGGCAATTCCGATCAGCCATGCCTTAAACGCATCGTGATTTTTCAAGGATGCAAATTGAACGGTCGCGGTGAGACAAACGTCCTGAATAATATCCTCCGCATCCTGCCAATTGTGAATCTTGAATTTTACATAGTGCTCAAGTGTTGAAAAATGGATTTGCAAAAGTGCTTCTAATTCATGCATACGTACCCTCCTTTACAAAAACTGAAACCGATTTCATAGATATAGTCGAAAAAATATGTCAAAAGGTTCAATGTAGCGAAAAAAGAGGCTATCCCAAGCTTGAGATAGCCTCTTAAAAGATCAGAAGCACTTGGACAGCCTATGCTGTCTGCAATCGTCGGTTTTGCCGCAATGGTAGCAGAGCTCGTTCTCGCAGGTGCCGTTTTTGGCGTAGGTGACGAGGTTCTTCACCGTGGTCTCGGCGATGTTGCCGAGTGCCTCCTCGGTGAGGAACGCCTGGTGCGAGGTGACGATCACGTTTGGCATCGAGATCAGGCGCGCGAGGGTGTCGTCCTCGATGATGTGCCCCGAAAAGTCCTCGAAGAAAATGTCGGACTCCTCCTCGTAAACATCGAGGCACGCCGCGCCGACCTTGCGCGATTTGATGCCTGCAAGCAGCGCCTCGGTGTCGATCAGCGCGCCGCGCGAGGTGTTGAGGATCACAACGCCCTTTTTCATCTGCGCAATGCTCTCGCCGTTGATCATGTGGCGCGTTTCCTCGGTGAGCGGGCAATGGAGCGAGATGATATCGCTCTTTGCAAAGAGCTCGTCGGGGGTCACGTATTCGATGCCCGCGTCCTTGGCAGGGTATTTATCATATGCCAGCACATGCATGCCAAAGCCGCGGCAGATGTCGATGAACACGCGGCCGATCTTGCCCGTACCCACAACGCCAACCGTTTTGCCGTGCAGGTCGAAGCCCGTGAGCCCGTTGAGACTGAAATTAAAGTCCTTGGTGCGGATATACGCCTTGTGGATGCGGCGAATCGAGGTGAGCAGCATCGCCATGGCATGCTCGGCAACGGCGTAGGGCGAGTAGGCGGGAACGCGCATGACGTGGATTTTTCCAAAGGCATGACGCACGTCCACGTTGTTAAAGCCCGCGCAGCGCAGAGCGATCACGCGCACGCCAAGGCGATAGAGCTCGTCGATCACGGCTGCGTTGACTGTATCGTTAACGAACACGCAAACACCGTCGAAGCCGCGTGCCAGGTCCACGGTGTCCTCGTTGAGCTTGGTTTCAAAAAATTTGAAGGCTACACCATAGTCTGCGCCGTATTTTTCAAAAGCGGGGATGTCGTACGATTTGGTATCAAAAAAAGCAATTTTCATGAAGAACTCCTCTTTTTTGGATAGTATGTGCTTTTTTTCGCGTTTCATGCGAATTTTAAGAGGTGGGTAGGAGACGCGCGGGCGCGTGAGTCAAACCTCGTTGTCGGGCTCGCCGTCACCGATCGGCTCGGTGATCGGGAGCTGCTCCACCAGATCGCTCTCGGCGGGGCGCCACGCCTGCCCAAAATCAATGTCGCGGAAGAGCGCGGCAAGACCCGTGATTTGCTTGAGACGCAGAATTTCGTCGCGATCCATGCCGAGGTGCTTGGAGATCCATGCGTCGCTGCGGCCGATATCGTGCAGATCGCGGATGATATTGCTCATCAGGTCTACGTCATGCGAGCCGCGTGCGCGATTGTGTCTGATTGTGCTTGCCATGCGTCCCGCGATCGGCTTGTCGATCACCGAAACGGGGAGCTTTCCTCCCTCGCGCTCGTAGATGTCGGGGTAATCGCGCATCACGCGGTAGCGGTGAAAGCCGTCCACGATCACGTAGACGTCCTTTTCCTTGTCATGGTAGCAAACGATCGGCATGGTGTAGCCGTCCTCGCGGATGCTATCGTAGAGCAGCTTGATCTCGGGCGGTGCCATCACGTTTGGGTTATAGTCATTGGGGGCGATCTTCTCGATCGGAACGGCAATCACGCCGTAAACAGGACTGACGAATTTTTTAGTCATGGGATCATTTCTCCGTATCGTTCCTTGATTTTGTTGATGCGATGCTGCTCCTCCCGTGCCAGACCGAAGCCCATAAAGCGACACATGTGATCGTTTTTGAGGATGCAATAGCACATGCGCTTCCAGCTCGGCACGTCCTTGGATGACTTGATATCGTCGGTGTTGTCAGGGATTTTATCGAGGAAGATCACGCGTGATTTTTTGTCGAGTGTGTAGTTGGAAACGCCGTTGCGTGCGATGCGGTAGCCGTGCTCCTCGAGCTCTCGGATGGTCTCCTCCGAGAGACCGCCCCCCGTTTTGTGCCAGAATTCGATCGACGTGTTGAATTTTTTGATGTAGTTGTTCCGCAGACGCTCGGGGAGCGTTTCGAGCAGAAAGCGCGTGTAGGACTCCCAGGTGTGCCCTGCGGGGAGGGAGATATTGCGGTAGCCCATTGCCTTGGTGTGCCCGTAGATCGACGCGAAATTCACGCCACGAACGCGCCCGATCAGGCGCGTCCAGATTTCGGGGTCGATCACACGGTAGAGG
This sequence comes from uncultured Eubacteriales bacterium, assembly GCA_905201895.1. Lineage (GTDB taxonomy): Bacteria > Bacillota > Clostridia > Oscillospirales > CAG-272 > UMGS1865. The sequence continues at coordinate 12,178 of CAJKPX010000033.1, forward strand.
TTGAGACTGTCGCGCGCGTATTCGTTGAAGGGCGACGCCACGCGCATCTGATCCACGGTGAGCCCTGCCTTGTAGTAGAGATCGTAGAGCGGATTGTAGTCATAGCCAAGTCGATCGTTTGCTACCCAAACGTCGCTTGAGGTCCAATCGTAGAGCGGAGAGGCGCACCAAACGTCCTTGAATTGCTTGGTGATCCAGCATTCGCCCTGATAGCCGTAGCGCTTATTGAGAAAGCCGCTGTATCGCTGGAGAGACTCGTCGGCACGCATGCCGAGCAGGCAAACGGTTTTGCCGTTGCCGTGCGATTCCTTGTAGTAGCGACCGAACTGCTTGGCGAGGTCCTCCTGATGCATGCGGTAGCGATAATGCGGAAAGGGATTGTCGAGGTTGATTACATAGGGAGCTTTTGGCATCGGGCGCACCCATGCGTCGCGCTTTTTGTCATCCCAGGGATACCAGAACATCTCATAGCTGCTGAGCGCCGTGCGCGTTGCCATCGGCAGGCAAACCCAATAGGGCTCTACCTCGTTCTTGATGCGCTCAAAGGTACGGGTGACGTATTCGGTGGTTACGGTATATTGCGCCTCGAAATCCTGGTGAAAGACGCCAACGGTGCGGTCGGGCGCGTGGCGGCGTCGGTAGTCGAGGACGAGGTTGAGAAGCAGCCCGCTGTCCTTACCGCCACTGAAGGAGACGTAGATATTGTCGAATTCGCGAAAGATGTAGGCAAGCCGCTCCTGTGTGGCTTCATAAACATTTTTTGGAAGATACTCTTTTTTCACAAAAGCTCCTTTCGAGGGGTCAGAACAAGGATGCGATCGGTGTCAGATCAACAAGAATGCCCATCGCCGCACCGATGCACCAAAGCAGCAGCAGGATGCGGAGAGAGTCGGAAACGGGGCGATTGTTTCGGAAGAGAAGCGCCAGACCGATGCCCGCATTTACCAAAAGACCCGAGAGCATTGCGCCGATCGGAATTACGCTCTGCAGATAGAGCTCGGTGAGCACCACCGAGGAGGCGCAGTTGGGAATCAGACCCACCGTTGCGGCGAGCAGATTGCCGAGAATCGGGCGGTCGAGCACGAGTGCGGCAAGCTTGTCCTCGCCAACGCCGTGGATCACGAGATTCAGGGCGAGCGTCAAAAGCAGGATAAAGAGCGTGATCTTGGCGGTGTGTCGCAGTGCCGAGAGCAGAAAATGCTCCTCGCAACGGCAATGCTCGCGTTCGCAGAACTCCTCGATCTGCGGCTCGGGAGCGGCGCGGTGATGCTTGCGGCGGATCAGCGCGGCAAGCAGGTCGATGGCGAAGCCCGCAAGGATGCCAACCGCCAGCTTAAAGCCGAGCACCTTGAGGATAAAGGGCAGGGGAGCGCCCTCGGAAATCAGAATGGGGAGCATTTCGTCGGAGGTGGAGAGCCAAACGGCAATCAGCGTTCCCGTTGTGACGATACGTCCCGTGTAGAGCCCAACGGTTGCGGCGGAAAATCCGCATTGGGGGAGTACGCCGAGCGCAGCACCAACCAGAGGTCCGATGCGTCCCGAGCGGCGGAGCGTTGACTCCAGCCGACCGTCGGCACGGTGCTCCAGATATTCCATGAGCAGGTAGGAGAGGAACAGAAAGGGAACGATCTTGAGCGTATCGAGCAGGCTGTGCAGCAAAATATGCGGCAATTCTTCGATCAGATGATTCATTTTGTGTGCTCTCCTCTCGCTCTGCATGCGGCGCAGACGCCGTATAGGATGGATTGCCCACAGTTGACCGAAAAGCCGTGCTCGGTGAGCAGGTGCCGCGCAAATGCCAGCGAATCGTCGCAATCAATGTGGCGCAGGCTGCCGCAGCGCAGGCATTTCTCGTGAAAATGGCTACCGCAATCACAGTGCTCGCCAACGTATTGGTAGACGTTGCGGTCGGCTTTTTCATTTCTGAATTTTTGCAGAACCCCGTCGCGGCAAAGGGCGGAAATATGGCGGTAGACGCTGCTTTTTCCGCGATCGGCAGAGCCATTGAGCACGGCGCAAAGCTCGTCCGCGGTAAACTGACGGTCGGGGTGCAGGGCGAGATAGTCGAGGAGCGACGCTCTCATGTGCTTGTGGTAGGTTTGTTTTGCTTCGCAGTTCGGTTTTTTCACAAATTGTAATCCTTATCATAAAAATTGAGAATGGTTCTCAAATTATACCACAATGCTTGCAATTTGTCAAGAGTGTGGCGGAAAAATGGAAAAAAGCATTGACAAGAGGGAAAGAATCATGTATAATATGAGAAGGAAATTGCACCGCGCGTGCAGTTTCCGCAAACCATCAAACAGAAGGAGGAAGCGCGATGGCACAGGATGCAAGACCTCTCGTTGAAGGCAAATTTCTGGAATATCTCGATAAGCCGCTGGTGCGCGAGGGCGACACCATTTGCTACGGCGACCTGAATGAAAAGTGCATTTTGATCCTGGAGATCATGTCCTATAAGGAAGTGAACGGCGTACAGGTTCCCAAAAATATTTTGATCCAGGTGGTTGACTCCAAGGATCAGAATAACATCATCAAGCAGGGCAGCAAGGAAGGGCTCTACGATGCGTTCAGCTTCGGATTGACCTGGCTTGACCTGGCACTGAAAAAATAACAAGCTGTTCCCCCTTATGCAGAACAGTCAAAAAAGCGGCTGTTGCGCCGCTTTTTTGCGTATAAGGGACATGGAGCGGAAAGGAGGTCGCCCATATGGCAGCTCTCACGTACATCTTTCGGCGGATCGAGAAGAAATATATGCTCACATCGCAGCAGTATGCCTGCCTGATGGAGCAGATTTCCCCGCAACTCATACCCGATGAGCACGGAAAAAGCACGATCTGCAGCGTTTACCTCGACACCCCCGATTTTCGCCTGATCCGCGCCTCGATTGACGCCAAAACCTACAAGGAAAAGCTGCGTCTGCGCAGTTACGGCATACCCGAGGACGGCAGCAAGGTTTTTCTGGAGATCAAAAAGAAGTTCAAGGGCGTGGTTTATAAGCGCCGCATTTCGCTCTCGCTTGCCGAGGCGATGGCGTACATCGAGCGAGGGGAGCGTCCCTTTGATTCGCAGATCATGCGCGAGATCGACTATGCAATGCACTTTTACGGTCAGCCCAAGCCTGCCGCGATGATCGCCTACGAGCGCGAGGCGTACTACGTCAAGGACCTGCCCGCACTGCGCATCACCTTCGACACGGGCGTGCGCTATCGGCTGGAGCACCTCTCGGCAAAATTCGGGAGTGAGGGCACTCCGATCATTCCCGACGATCGCATTCTCATGGAGATCAAAACCGACGGCGCCATGCCATGCTGGCTCGCAACGGCGCTCGACCGCGCAAAAATCTTTCCAACGTCATTTTCCAAATACGGCACGGCATACCGCGAGTTTGCCCTGCTTGAGCCAAGTCCCTATCAAATCAGCAAAGGAGCGAAAACACATGCTTGAACTGTTTGAACCGATCCGCTTTTCCAACACCCTGATTTCCTATCTGGTATCCGTGGGCTTTGCCTTTTTGTGCGGTGCGATTGCCGCGCTTTCGGCAACCTTCCGCGCACGCGTGTCCAAGAGCTTTCTGATCTCGCTGGTGATCCTGCCCGTGATCGTGCAGACCGTGATTATGATGGTCAACGGCAACGTGGGAACGGGAATTGCCGTTGCGGGTGCATTCTCGCTGGTGCGCTTCCGCTCGGTTCCCGGGCGTGCGAGAGAGATCGCCGCGATCTTTCTGGCAATGACGGCGGGTCTTGCCTGCGCCGCAGGCTACGTTGCGATTGCGCTGATCTTCACCCTGATCACGGGCGCTGTGATCCTTCTGCTCTCGATTGCCCCCGTGCGCAGCGAGCGCGAATGGGAGATGCGCATCACGATCCCCGAGTCGCTCAACTATACCAACGTGTTTGACGATATTTTTGAAACCTACACCAAAAGCGCGCGTCTGGTCGGCGTGCGCACCACGAATATGGGAAGCCTTTACCGCCTCGATTATCGCATCGAGATGAAGGACCCGAGCGCCACCAAGGAGATGATCGACGAGCTGCGCTGTCGCAACGGAAACCTTGAGATCCGCATTGCAACCGCCGCAGAAAGGAGCGAGGAGCTGTGAGCAAAACGATTCGTACACTCGCGCTGCTGCTGAGCCTGCTCCTCATTCTGTGTGCCTGCTCGCCCAAAACAGGCAATCCGAACGGTACCGATCAGACCCAACCGGAGGAGACCTTCCCCCTGCTCGGAGATGACGGCGAGGTTTCGCTCGAGTCCTTCCGGATCGAACGCGCCGACGTGAGCGGTATGGATTTTTCCTTTTCCGATCGCGATAAGGACCCCTCCTATCTCGGCACCGAAACCCGCATCCGCTTCAACGGCTCCACCTGTACTCCCACAGGAAAGGGTGTTGTGGACGTCAATTCCACATCCAAGACCAAAATCGTCACGATCAAATCAGAGGGCACCTACGTGCTCACGGGCGAGTCGACCGAATACATGATCGTGATCCGCGCTCCCGAGACCGCAAAGGTGCAGATAGTCCTCAAGGGAGCCAAGCTTTCCTCGTCGAAGGGACCCGTGATCCACGCGGTCACCGCAGATAAGGTCTTTCTCACAATCGCCGAGGGAACCGAGAATACGCTCGCAGACGGCGATCTTTATATCCTCACCGAGGGCGGTACCTCGCTCGATGCGGCGGTCTTTTCGCACACCGACCTGACCGTCAACGGCTCGGGTAGCCTGACTGTCAACGGAAAATTCAAGCACGGCATCGTCTCCAAGGACGATCTGCGCATCACCGACGGCAAAATCAGCGTAACCGCGCTCAACGTTGGACTTGAGGGCAAGGACAGCGTTCGCATCGGCGGTGGCGAGATCACGGTCAATGCGGGCTCCGACGGTATCCGTACCGACAACAACAAGGACGCAAACCGCGGCTTCTTCTATATGGACGGCGGCAAGCTTTCGATCACCGCAAAGAACGATGCCATCCAGGCAGAGCGCGTGATCAATCTGGCGGGCGGCGAGCTGCAAATTCTTGCCGGCGGCGGCAGAGCAAGCACAACGGCAGACGAGTCGAAATCCCACAAGGGCCTCAAAGCAGGCTCGGATATCCTCGTGTCGGGCGGCAAGCTGACGGTCAACGCCTACGATGACGCGATCAATTCCAACGGTGCCGTTCTGATCTCGGGCGGCGAGCTTGCGCTCACCACGAAAAACGACGCGATCCGCGCCACCCATGCGATCGAGCAAACGGGCGGCAGCGTGAACGTGGAGGCAAGCTACGAGGCGCTTGAGGCTCGCTATATTGTGCTCTCGGGCGGCAAATCGCTTCTGCACTCCGAGGACGATGCGATCAACGGCGTTGCTGACGATCACGATACGGCAGAAAATCCGATCGGAAGTGCAGTTCTGCTCTCGGGTGCTTACCTGTGTGTGTATGCGGGCAAGGACGGCGTTGACGTGGACGGCTCGCTTGCCGTCACGGGCGGCACGGTTCTGATTTTCGGAACCACTCCCGATAGCCGCGTGTTTGACTATAATTCCTCCGCCGCACTCACGGGCGGAGCATTCGCCGCACTCGGCGGCAAGGATTTCCTCGCCGATTTCACGGGCGCGATCAATCAGGCAACCTTTGCCTGCAAGCTGCCCGAAACGGCGGCGAACACGCCGATTACCCTGATCGACGAGAACGGCAAGGCGGTGCTCTCAATCACATCTACCTATACATTTGAAACCGCGCTTCTGTCGGCTCCCGCCCTGCAAAAAGCAAAGACCTACACCGTTCGTCTCGGCGGTGAGGTGAGCGGAGCGGACGAAAACGGATATGCCGCAGCCCCCACGCAAGCGGGCGGCACCGAGCTCGGCTCGTTGTTCTTCAATTCCAATCTCTTTCATGCGGATCTCTGTGAGGAGGCAACCACCGCTCCTTGATCGCATGACATTGCAGCCTACGGGTCTCACGGATTGTTGAGACCCGTTCGCAATTCCAAGGAAAGGACTCGCTCTCCTGCGAGAGCAATTTTGATCATATGAATGCTTCTTTTCTGCAACGCGCACGCGCCGCATTTTCCTGGGAACGGATCGTTTGTCGCCTGCTTGCTGCCTATTTCACCTCTGCGGCTCTCACGCTCGATCGCTTCGGCGAGGGCTTTGCGAAAATCGACTATGCCTCGGCGAGCACGCTGATGCCCCTTCTGTTGACCCTTGCCGGTATCTTTGCTCTGCTCTCGGCGATCAATCTCTATCTGCCGAAGCTTGAGACCGACTCCTGGGTTCTGCTCTTTTTCTCAACGCTCTGCGTTTGGACCTGGCTTTCCGAATTCGACCACAAAACCGACAAATTCCTGTTCACGCTTGCCGTGATCGCGATCTGGTCGCTCATTCTGGTCGACTTTTTCCGTCGCAACCGCGAGCTGCTCTCGCGTTGGCAGCCATCGGGACGCAGCGTTGGACTGATTGCGGCTGCCGCAGCGGTTGTGGCGTTTGCGATCCTTGCAGGCATCACCTGCCTGCGCTATCGCACCTTTGCATCTCCCAACTTTGATTTCGGTCTGTTCTGCAACATGTTCTACAATATGAAGGAAACGGGACTTCCGCTGATCACGAGTGAGCGTGACGTGCTCCTTTCGCATTTCGCCGTGCACGTTTCGCCCGACTTCTATTTCCTCCTGCCGCTCTATTTTCTCTTTCCTTACCCCGAAACGCTGCAGGTGGGGCAGGCGCTCTTTCTCATGGCAGGCGTGATTCCGCTCGTCCTGCTGGCACGCCATTTCAAGCTTTCGGGCAAGATCACAACCGCCGTTGCTCTGCTCTACGTCTTTTCTCCCGCGCTCTCGGCAGGCTGCTTTTACGATATTCATGAAAACTGCTTTTTGCCCTTTTTCCTGCTTTGGACCTTCTATTTCTTTGAAACGAAGCGCTATCTGCCCATGTATCTCTCGGCGCTCTGCGTGCTCGGCGTCAAGGAGGATGCGGCGATCTACCTTCTCATCTTTGCGGCGTTCGTCTTTCTCTCCGAGCGGCAACGCTTGCACGGCCTTGCGCTGGCAGGCATGGCGATTCTGTATTTTGGACTCGCATATTACTATCTGCAAACCTACGGCACGGGCGTGCTCAGCAACCGTTTCGACAACATCATTCCCGACAAGGATGCAGGGCTTGTGAGTGTGATCGGTCTGGCGCTCAAAAACCCCGGATACCTCCTCACACAGCTGTTCACCACAAGCAAGGGAACTTGGGATAAGATCGTGTTCCTGCTGCAGATGCTCCTGCCCATCGGATTTTTGCCCTTCTGCTCGAAAAAATCCTCGCGCTGGCTGCTGCTCGCACCCATCATGATCAACTTGGTTTCGCATTATCAGTATCTCTATGATCTCGGATTTCAGTATCATTTTGCGGTCACCGCGTTTTTCTTCTATGCGGCGCTCAAAAATCTGCCCGAGCTCACCCTCCCCACGCGACGCAATCTTCTCGCGCTTGCCATGGCGGCGTGCTTCTGCCTCTACCTGACCACCGTGGTCCCCAAGCTCACCTCCTATACCGAGCGTTGGGAAAAGAACCGCGAGACCTACGAGCAGATGGAGGCGATCCTGGATAGCGTTCCCGAGGATGCCTCGGTGAGCTGCTCGTCCTTCCTGTTGGCGCACATGGCGGATCGCGACGTGATCTACGAGGTTGCCTACCACAAAAACAAGCCCGATGTCGATTTTGTTGTGCTCGACGTGCGCAGCAATGCGCAAACAAGCACGCGCAATGCCTATATCCGAGAGGGCTATGAGGTTTGGGCGCGCTACGACGAGATTCTGATTCTGGTCAGCCCCAACTATCAAACCGCCGAATGAGACGGGCATAAAACCGAAAAACGTAACCCTTTGAAGGCGGAATTGGATGCACATGCGTCCAATTCCGCCGTTTTTTGAGGCTTTTTGCGTATGGAAACGAAAAAAATCAAAAAAAGAAAAATATTTTTCAAAAAGGTATTGACAAACCGCAGAATGTTTGGTATAATATCAAAGTCGCAAGGACGCTGGTATGGCTCAGTCGGTAGAGCACGTCATTGGTAATGACGAGGTCATCAGTTCGATTCTGATTACCAGCTCCAAAAAGCACATCGCAATCGCGGTGTGCTTTTTTCATTTCTTGTTCGGAGCAGAGAGCGGCTGCCGATATGCGCATGCATGACAGATGAGAGAGGAAAAAAGAAAATCTCAAGGAAACGAAAAAAAGGGCTTGACAAAGCGTGTGAGGTGTGGTATAATAACAGAGCTTGAGACAAAGAAATCGAGCCGAAAAAGTTTTTTGAAAAAAATTAAAAAAATTTCAAAAAAACACTTGACAAACCCTTTGAGTTGTGGTATAATAAGCGAGTCGTCAGAGAGATGACGCCTACGGAAGCATAGCTCAGTTGGGAGAGCATCTGCCTTACAAGCAGAGGGTCATAGGTTCGAGCCCTATTGTTTCCACCAAACGGTCCGGTAGCTCAGTTGGTTAGAGCGCTAGCCTGTCACGCTAGAGGTCGTGGGTTCGACCCCCATCCGGATCGCCACCATAAAAAAATGCAGCCCTTGCTGTATGCCTCTGTAGCTCAGTTGGTAGAGCAGGGGACTGAAAATCCCCGTGTCGTTGGT
>CAJKPX010000034.1 GCA_905201895.1 uncultured Eubacteriales bacterium
AACCGCCAAAGGCGGGGCGAGTATGTCGCTAGGTTCGAGCCCGACAAACGGTTGCGTTGTCACCGGTTCCGCTTCGCGCCAGTCGCTCGCAAGGGGCGACACCGCTTGCCAAAAACTGCCCCCGTCGTTTTTGCTTGATGGCTAAACATCATCTTTTTGCTGGTTTTACGAGCAAAAAACGCAAATAACGCGCGTCAAAAAATGCCTACCGTCGTTTTTTTGCAGGGGGGCTGCGCCAATGACGCACCTCCTTTTTCGTTTTTTTAGGGCAAATTTTTTGACCTTTTGTTTTTTTGCAACTTTTTCCGAGCCTTCGGGACTTGAACCCGCGACATTTTCGCACATTTGAAGATTAGCAGCTTTTCTGATATAATATTGAAAAAAAGAAAAGCAAGACTTTTTACAACTCAAGGTTGTAAATATAACAATTCCAAATCTATTTACAGATTTGATTAAAAGATGTAAAATATAAATACAATATATTTGATCGTATTTGGAGGCAATATGGAAATAGGACAATCTATTTATAAGATACGCAATAATGCCAAACTGACACAGGAGCAATTCGCAGAAATGTTTGGGGTTTCACAGCAAGCTGTTCAAAAATGGGAGAGCGGCAGTGCTGTGCCTGATATCGAAAAGATTGTAAAAATCGCCAAATACTTTGATGTTTCTCTTGATTCTTTAGTAATGGGAAACGATAATCGATTGGTGGAAGATATGAACAAGTCGGAGATATTAAAGCCACAGTATAAGAATCTTCATGATTGGGAATTTTACTCATCAAATTTGAAGACAGAGTATCAGCAGTCGATAGAGGAAGGGCTTGATATTGAAGCGTACAAGGATGTTTTCTATTCGGTATCAATGCTTCCAAAAGGTGAGATCAAGAAAAGATTTGGAGACATTTTGTTTGATATTGTTGCATCCGCTAAAATAAAGGAAGGATATTACTATGTAGAGCCATCAGATCTGGAACAAATTCAAATGATGCGTCAAGGCGCTGACGAGCGATATTCTTATGATAAAGAGAAGATAAAGGACAAGATATACGGTGCTTGGCTTGGGCGTATCTGCGGTTGTATGCTTGGAAAGAGTGTTGAAGGTGTTCGAACAAATGATCTTGTTCCTTTTTTAAAGGAAACAAAGAACTATCCAATGTACAGATATATTTGTCGCAGCGATTTTCAAAATATTGATCTGACAAAATATAAATTTAATTTTGCAGGCAGAGTTTATGCAGATGAGATAGATGGAATGCCCGTCGATGACGACACGAATTATGTTGTTCTTGCTCAAAGAATAATTGAAAAATACGGAAGAGATTTTACACCGTACAATGTATCAAGAGCTTGGCTTACTTATCAGGGCAAAGACGCATACTGTACTGCAGAGAGAGTTGCGTTTTGTAATTTTGTAAAAGGTTACGCACCCCCTCAGTCAGCGGTCTACAAAAATCCATACCGCGAGTGGATAGGCGCACAGATAAGAGGGGATTACTTTGGATATATAAATCCGGGAGATCCCAAGCTTGCTGCGGAAATGGCTTGGAGAGACGCATCGATATCACACGTGAAAAACGGAATATACGGGGAAATGTTTATAGCGGCTATGCTTGCGATTGCGGCAACCACGAACAGTATAGAAAAAATTATAACCTTGGGCCTTGCCGAAATACCGCAGACGTCAAGACTTTATGAAAGTATTATGTTGATATTGGATTCGTACAAGAGTGGAGTATCTGAGCAGGATTGCTTTAAGATGATCCATGAAAAATATGACGAGCATAGCGGTCATGATTGGTGTCATACGATCTCAAATGCTATGATTGTGGTAGCATCACTTTTGTATGGCGAAGGAGACTTTTCGAAGTCTATATGTATGGCAGTTGAAACCGGATTTGATACCGACTGCAACGGTGCAACCGTTGGATCAATATTGGGAATGGCAAATGGAAAGGAAACGATTTCTGAAGATTGGAGTGCTCCAATCAAAAACAAACTGCACACTTCGATCTTTGGTGTTGGAACCGTTAATATATCGGACTGCGTTGAAAAAACAATGTCGCATATTGAAAATGCTTGAGTTGTATTTTTGTACTATGAGCTCAACAAAAGGCAGACCGCAATAGCGGTCTGTTTTTTGTTGGCTCTTTTTCCCCTACTGCGCTCGTTCCATGACAAGCTGCTCCGACCGAAGGGAGGAACAGGTGAAAGCCCCATGGGGCTTTCCTCAAGGCGAAGCCGAGTATGTCGCTAGGTTCGAGCCCAGCCCCCAATCGGGTGGTTTTTGTTTTGGATCCTTTCCTTTCTGATCTCGAACATTCGCGCCAACTCTGCTCACGCGAAGCGTGAACAGGTGCGAGCTTTGCGACTTGTCGCAAACTTGCTGCGAGAACCGCCGACGGCGGGGCGAGTATGTCGCTAGGTTCGAGCCCAACAAACGGTCGCGTTGTTACCGCCTCCATCCCCAAAACCGCCCGCATACTCCCCCTGAAAGACCGTGCGGTCTTTCTTTCCCCCTCGCCGTCCCCCGAGGGGGATTGTCCTTTTCCGTCATTGCACCTTTTCCTCGACATTTTGGACTTGAACTTGCGACTTTATCAAAAACCGTATTGAAATTACAACATTTTTGTATTATAATATTATAAGAAAGGCGGTGATATGATGAAAAGATTTGTTTTAATTGTAACATTATTTCTTGTTTGTATAAATCTTTTTTCTTGTAGTGTTTTTAATGCTTTGTCATATTCTATCTCCGGGGATATTATTGATCCGGTTGGAGATTTTTCTCGCGGAAATGATAAAGGTAAGTTTGTTTTTGGGGGGAATAATTACATTTTAATTGAAGAGTTTAGCGGGGATTTTAATTTTAATATTACAGAGGAAGATTTGCTTTTGGGACAAACAAGCAATTTCCCGTTTTTCCCGAATTTCGGCTATTACGCAAACGCGGCAGAAAATGCGGAATATATAGCAAGCGGAAGCAGATCCAACGAAATAATGACTTGTGTATATTTAAGAGAGGATCTGTATCAAGCGCCCTTATGCTATGTGTTACAAGACACGGATTATGAATTTGATTTTTCGTCTGCTTTTATTAAAACGGAAGATGTTAGTTATAAAAAACACCTTGAGGGTAAGGCGTATCATGGTACAACCCTTTACTTTTATGTGAAAGATTACCCGAGACTAATTGTGGAATTGAGAATTTGTAAAATAAATGAAAAGTGGTATTATATTGAGTACGATGAGGCGTTTGCCCTGTCGGAAGCTTTTTTGAATGTGTTGGTGGAGAATAATCTCCTACCTTAAGAGTTGTATTGTGCTAATTCGCATTTTTAACGTTCAATATTTCATAAAATAACAAGTTGCATTTTTGTACTATGAACCCAACGAAAAGCCCGAGGCAATCGCCTCGGGCTTTTCTGTTGGCTTTCCCCCACTGTGCCCGAACACACCGCCAATCGGAGTGCCCGAGGACTATTTTTTATATTTTACGGATAAACTATTGACAAATTATCAGCGATCATGTATAATGGAATTGCCGGGTATCAGCGAATTATGTTAAGGAGGGTCTCAAATGAAGAGCGCAAAAAACAGAAGGCTGATGTATACCGTCCTATCCGTGGTGGTTCTGATTCTCAATGTTCTGCCAATTATTTTCGGAAAGGGGGCAGCCATTACGAAGTATTCCACCGTGTCCCTTGCCTTTGCCGTCTGTTCGATTGTTTATGCGTTGATCGCATTTGCCCTCAAGGATAAAGGGAACGCCTTTGTTGCCGGAAGATTTTGGCTTTATAGAACAGTTGCCTTGTCTTTTTCCGAACGTGAAACAAAAGACGAGAAATATAAAAGAGAGTTTGAACGTTCATCCTTCCTTTTTTGCATCACGATCCCCACCTACATCACGCTTGCTTTTTTTGCAAAGGATTTTTATTCTGCATTATCGCATGCTTTTGGTTGGTCGGTTTTTCGGTTGTTTGCTATGCTTGCCATTCTTGTCATCCCCCTGTTATCAAGGGAATCCTGGAAAAGAAGCAGCAAAACGCGCGGGATGAAGCAGACAGAAAAGAACAGGAATGCGATGAATCTATGGGAAAATGGAAATGACGCATGTTCGATTTTATGAGCGTGAGCTTGTCGCTTCATGAGAATACATGAAATATTGAGTTTTTTCAAGAGTGATAAAAAAGGAGACCTTATATGAAAAAATTTCTTTTCATCTCTATATGCTTGACTTTATCCATTATCTTTTGCAGCTGCTCCGGATTTTTTGGGCTTGAAAAATATACCGACACAAGCGATTATTCAAAAATTTTTGATTTGTCTGAAATCAGATATACGGAAGCTTTGGAGTTGTTTCCGAATGATATTGAAATGTTGGACGTTCAAGAGTTTTATTTTGAGTGGAAATTAGGCATTGTGGGTAGCGCTGACGTGCAATTTTTGCTGTCTGTAACGTACGATGATTTGCAATTCCAACAAGAGATTTTAAGGATGAGCGCCTTGGCAGATGGAAGGGCTGTTCACGATACCGAAGGCTTTGCGTATGAAGCGTACGTTCTGTTGCTTGGATATCACAATACAAGCTATTATGCATTGGTAGACGGTCATACGATTCATTACGTACTGTTGCAGCTAATGGATCAAAAAGATATAGATATTGATGCGGATTTTTTGCCGATTGGATACGAGGGCTTGGGTAATGTGAAGAATGCGTCCTACAGCGTTTATGAGTGAATTGTAATTTTGTCTTGTAACCCCAACAAAAAGCCCGAGGCAATCGCCTCGGGCTTTTCTGTTGGCTTTCCTGCCTCACCGCTTGACAGGAGCGAGGAGGGTATGGTAAAATATAGGCGTGACGAAGTACCTTTGTGATCCTGCTCTCACGTGCGGTCACGGGGCAAACAATTATCAAGGAGGTCCGGGTATGGATTCTTTTATCAACGTTGATCCCAATATGCTTGTCAACACCACCATTGGAGACGTGGAGGTGGTTTGGCGCGACGTGCGCCGTGAGCCGTTTGCGCTGCACGGCTTTTACGAGCCTCTGACAGAGGAGATCTTCCGTCGCGTTCCCGTTGACGTTGCCGAGGCGACCAGCCCGAGCGTTGCAAAGCTTGCGCAGGAGTCGGCAGGCGGTCGCGTGCGCTTTTCCACCGACTCGCCCTATATTGCCATCCGCGCCAAATACCGCGTGGTGGGTCGCTCGTCGCACCTGACTCTGGTGTCCACATCGGGATTTGACCTCTACGTGGACGGCGAGCTCGGCAGCCGCTACGTCAAGGAGTTCCGCATGCCCTACGACATGACCGATTCCTATGAGCAGATCGTTCATCTCGAAAGCGAGGCAATGCGCTCGCTCACAATCAATTTCCCGGTGCACGCCGTGGTCGAGTCGCTGCAGATCGGTCTCAAGCCCGATGCTCGGCTCGAGGCACCGCGTCCCTATCGCGCGGTCGATCCCGTGGTGATCTACGGTTCCTCGATCGTGCACGGCACCGCCGCCAGCCGCCCGGGCCTGATCTATCCCTCGATCCTTGCCCGCAGCCTGAACGTGGACGTTTATAACCTCGGCTTTTCGGGCAACGCCAAGGGTGAGCCTGCAATGGCGGAGTGGATCGCGACCCTGCCGATGAGCATTTTCGTTTGCGATTACGATCACAACGCGCCAACGCCCGAATACCTGGAGCAGACGCACTATGCCTTTTATGAGACCGTGCGCAGGAAAAATCCCGATCTGCCCTACGTGATGATCACGCGCCCCAATTTCTGGACCTGCTGGAGGACGCACGAAGAGATCACACGGCGCCGAGAGGTGATCATGCGCTCCTATCTGAAGGCGAGAGAGGCGGGCGACAAAAACGTGTATTTTATCGACGGCTTCTCCTTCTGGTCGGAGCCGCACACCTACGAATTCGCCATGGATGGCGTGCATCCCAACGATGCGGGCTTTGTGCGCATGGCGGACGGCATCGGCACCGTGCTGCGCTACATTTTTGAGCGTGGGGAGTCGAATCCTTGAGATGACGCTGCCCATCGGCTCCATTGGCTGACATGCGCTGCGAGCGTGCAAGGATCGCGCCCGAGATGCTCCGCATGTCCGACGAACTGATAAAATCAACCTGCCCCGATCGGAAAAGGGAGCGAGTCGAATGCAAAAAGCATTTGGGACTCGCTCCCTTTTTCGGTGGTTTTTTATTTGCTTGGCATTGCCACAGTCGCCGTCAGGCGTTTGGCTTTTCGGGCGAGGGAGGGGGCGTTTTGCTGCCACCGCCGCGTTTCATGGCATTCCTGCCGCCGTCGATCATGATGTTCTCACCGTTGATAAACTGCCCCTTATCGGATGCGATAAAGAGGATCAGATCAATGATCTCCTGCGGTTCTGCGGCTCTGCCGAGCAGGGTGCTCATATTCGCCATTGCCGCGCGCGTGAGCACGGGACCGGGCGAGACGCAAACGCAACGAATGCCGTATTTCGCGCCGTACTGTGCCAGCGAGCGTGTCAGCCCATACATGAGTCCGCTCTTGGCGGTAGGGTATTCCACGCCGTAGTGGTCACCCTCTACGCCCGAGATCGAGCCGATGTTGATGATCAGTCCGCTTCTCTGCTCGCGCATTTGCCGCAGCACCGCGTGCGCAAAATAGAAGGGACCCTTGAGGTTGACGTCGAGCCCCCAATCGTAAACCTCGATCGGCACGTCGGGAAACTCGGGATACTGTGTCTTGTCCACCTTTTGCATGCGAACTGCCGTGCCGCCCGCGAAATTCGCCATGACGTCGATGCTGCCGAACGCCTCCACCGCACGGTCGCGCGCATTGCACACCTGTGCGTAGTCGCGCACGTCGCAAAGCACACCGAGCGCGCGTCCGCCGCCCCTCGCATTGATCTCGGCAACCTTTTCGGTCAGCACCGCCTCGTTGACGTCGCACATCACCACGTTGCCGCCGAGCGCGGCAAAATTTTGCGCGAACAGCAGTCCCATGCCCGATGCGGCACCGGTTGAAATGGCGGTCATGTTCTCAAAATTCATGTTTTTTATCCCTTCCTGTATTTCAAATTCCGTTTCTTCAGATCTTCTTTCTGCAGCCGTCGATCTGGATATTCTGTCCCGAAAGATAGCCGGCACGGTCAGAGGCGAGGAAGCAGATCAGATCGGCGTTCTCCGCGTCGCTTCCCGTTCTGCCCATGTAGGAAGCCGACGAGGGCTGGGTGAAATCAACGTCCTCCTCGCGCGAGGGGGACACCGTGCCGGGGGAGACCGCGTTTACGCGAACGCCCCGGTCGGCAACCTCCTTCGCCAGCGCCTTGGTAAAGGAAATGATCGCGCCCTTGGTGGCGGAGTAATGTGCCATCATACGGTTCCCATAAACCCCCGCAACAGACGCCACGTTCACGATCCTGCCGTATCCCCGATCGAGCATGCCGGGGAGAACGGCGCGGGTTACGTAGACCGTTCCCATCACGTTGACGTCCAAAAAGCGCTTCCATTCGTCGATCGGGGTGTCCACGAACTCGGAATGGCATCTCCAGAGCGCGGCGTTGTTGACCAGAATATCAATTTTCTCAAAATGCGCGAGAGCATCCGAAATCACCTCGTTCACGCGCGCCTCGTCGCTGACGTCGCAGGAATACACC
Organism: uncultured Eubacteriales bacterium; assembly: GCA_905201895.1. GTDB lineage: Bacteria > Bacillota > Clostridia > Oscillospirales > CAG-272 > UMGS1865. Next base: position 7,642 of record CAJKPX010000034.1, read on the forward strand.
AAAACGCTACCTGCGCACCCCTCGAGCTCCGCCTTCAGGGCGTTCAGCTTCTCCAAATTGAGGTCGAGCAAAACCAAGCCTGCGCCGCGGCGGGCAAGCTCCAATGCCGTTGCGCGTCCGATTCCAACCGCCGCACCCGTGACGAGCGCCGTTTTACCTTGAAAATTCATCGTTTTTCTCCTTTTTTGTCATTGCTTTTCAAAAATGCTTTTGGTTTGATCTTTTCGATCCTTTTTTCTGTTTTTTCTTGATTTTCCTTGCAGAAAATGATATAATACGCTCAAAGAGGGGGTGAGATTATGCGCGAGAAGCTGCGCAATACCGTGATCACCGAGGTGTGCAACCTGTTCACCGTGCACTCGCCAAAGGGCAGGCACGTGAAGATCAACAACAGATATTGCTATGGGCTTTCCTTTTGCATCGAGGGGCAGATCACCTACCGCCACAACGGGAGGGAATACGTCTCCAAGCCGGGATACGCCGTGATTCTTCCAGAGGGGCAGACCTACACGCTCACAGGCGACGAGGAGGGGGTATTTCCCGTTATCAATTTCCATTGTCTCGAGCCGCTCTGTGAGACGCACGCCGTCATTCCGCTCACGCAGGAGCAGAGCTGTCTTGGCGACTACGAGGAGATGCTGCGCTGTGCGCTCACGCAGAACAACCGGCTACGCCTGATCGGGCTGCTCTACCGCATCCTCGACCGCATTACCTCCTCCGAGTCGGGGACACTGACCCCCGCGCTCGACTATATTGAGGCGCATTACGACGACCCCACCCTCACAAACGCGCAGCTTGCACAGCAATGCTGCTTTAGTGAGGTCTATTTCCGTCGGCTCTTTCTCGAGCAATTCGGCGTGACCCCAAAGCAATACGTGATCGAATTCCGCATCAATCGCGCGCGTCAGCTGCTCGAGGGAGGCGATATGAAGATCAACGCCGTCTCACGCATGTGCGGCTTTTCCAATTCCTATCATTTCAGCCGTGCCTTCAAGCAGCACGTGGGCGTCACTCCAACCGAGTATATGCTCGAAAACCGCACGCCGAGGCTTTGAGTCACAATCCTATTTTACAACCGAGCCCTGCTAATGTCAATATCAAAAGTGATATCGTATTGATAAAAACGATTTTTTGAGTTGGCGTTGGGGGGCTTTTTTTGCGCGTTTTATGAAATCAATCAATCAAGTCCGCGTAGGTCATCGCGCATCGCATGCATGAGCGCTACACCTACGGGATGCTGCATCCTTCGGACGAGCACATCGGGAACGAAAAAAATCAGGATTAACAAAACGCAAACAAATCGTCAAACAATTGCAAACAACGGCGCGGTAAAATATAGCTGTTAATGAAACAAAGAAAGAGGTAATTCAAAATGAACAAAAACGATCAGCAATTTATCGCACAGAGAATTCGCACGCAGTATATGGAAAAGCAGACCACCGAGCTGGATGCACTCCGCGCGCTTGACAGCAAGGTGCGCCGTCCCGCCGTGGTGTTCTCGTCGGTGCTCGGCAGCATCGGCGCGATCGTGATGGGCGCGGGCATGAGCCTTGTGATGACAGACATCGGTGCCATGCTCGGTATCGCCGCCGCACTTCCGATCGGCATCGGCGTTGGCGTGGTGGGTCTTGCCATTGCGCTTGTCAATGTTCCGCTTCACCGCGCAATCCTTGAGCGTCGCAAAAAGAAATATGCAGGCGAAATTCTGCGCTTGAGCGACGCGATCATCAGCAAATAAGAAGCAAAAGAAGAAGGAAAAAGGTTAAAATGGGAATCAAGGCATTTTTCAAGAAGGCGTTTGGTGACATGAAGGCAAGCGCAAAGGCGCAGCATGAGGTCGACCGCGCAGAGTTTGCGGCGGCAAAGGCGGAAGCAAAAGCCAACTTTGAGGAGAACAGAGGGCGCAACACTTATGCAAAGGCGAAGGCAGACGCCAAGAAAAGCTGGGATGATGCCCATATGAGGCCCGCACAGAGAGCGGCAAAGGAGCAGGAGGTACGTGACGCAAGAATTGCAGAGGCGCAGGCAAGAACCGAAGTAGCCAACGCTCGTTACGATGCTGCAAAGAAGAAATAAGAGGAACGGCATAAGCGGGGCGCACGGGATGCGGCTCGCTTGTGTTGCGTTTACAGATCAAAACGGGGGAGTTAAAAATGAACGCCATTGAAATCAGAAATCCCGGGACTCGGCGCGTGCAGCCGCGTGATCCTGCGCAGGAGCGCGTTGGTGTAAAAAAATTGGGGGCTGTCGACCCAATGCAATTCGCATTTGAGACACCCTCTTTTTTTGAAAAAGCCAAAACGCAAACAAAATCTTAACATTTGTGTGCTATAATAGGGGCAGAAAATCCAAAAAGTTGCGGAGGGATGGAAATGTTCAAAATTTTGGTTGTGGAGGACGATCGCGACCTCAACCGCAGCATCTGCTCGTTTCTCGGGCAGAGCGGCTATGAGGCGGTGGGGTGTCTTGGTGCCGAGGAGGCGTATGACGAGATGTACAGAGCCACCTTCGATCTCATCATTTCGGATATTATGATGCCGGGGATCGACGGCTTCGAGCTTGCCAAAACCGTTCGCTCGCTCAACAGCGACATTCCGATTCTGTTTGTCAGCGCACGCGACGATTTTGCCTCAAAGCAGCGTGGCTTCCGCATCGGCATCGACGATTATATGACCAAGCCCATCGACCTCGACGAGCTCTTTTTGCGCATCGGTGCGCTGCTGCGTCGCTCCAAGATCGCCTCAAGCCGAAGGCTCGAGGTGGGGAATTTCATCATGGACGCCGACGAGCGCACCGCAACCCTCAACGGGGAGGAGATCGCGCTCACGGCACGTGAGTTCGACCTGCTCTATAAGCTCCTATCCTATCCCAAAAAGACCTTCACGCGCACCCAGCTCATGGACGAATTCTGGGACGTGGACACCCAAACGGGCACGCGCACGGTCGACGTTTACATGACCAAGCTGCGCGCAAAGCTTGCCGATTGCGAGTCCTTTGAGATCCGCACCGTGCATGGGCTGGGCTATAAGGCGGTGATTAAATGAAGGGGTCAGGGCTTGGCAGGCATATCCTGCGGGCAATTTATCATTATTTTCTGTTCTTTTGTCTCACGGCGTTTCTCGTCACCTGCACCACCGCGCTTTTCGTCAGCGTGCTCTCCGAAACGCTTGCCATCGAGCTCACGGGCGAGAACCTGCAAACAGCGGCAAAGCTCACACTGCTCAACGTGATCGCATTGAGCGTGCTTTTCACGGCGATCGACGCCATTCGACGAAAGCTGACCACCGAGCGCGTAACAAGGCATATCACCACAGCCGCGCGCGAGATCGTGAAGGGGGACTTTGACGTGCGCATCGCGCCGATCAGCAGTCTTTCGGCGGACGAAAACTACAACGTGATCATTGATTGCTTCAACACCATGGCGTCCGAGCTTGCGAGCGTGGAGACTCTGCGCACCGATTTCGTTGCCAACGTTTCGCATGAGATGAAAACACCGCTTGCCGTGATCCAAAGCTACGGCACGCTCCTGCAAGCGCCCGCAATCAGCGAGGAGGAGCGCATCGAATATGCACGCGCGGTGAGCCGCGCCTCGCGCCGCCTTGCCGATATGATGACCAATATCCTTAAGCTCAACCGCCTGGAAAATCAGCAGATTTACCCCAAGGCAGAGGTTTTTGATCTGGGTGAGCAGCTTTGCGAGTGTCTGCTGCAATATGAGGACGTTTGGGAATCGCGCGGCATAGAGCTTGAAACCGAGATCGCCGAGGACATCCGTGTTTCTGCCGACGCCGAGCTGCTTTCGCTCGTCTGGAGCAATCTCCTCTCCAACGCCTTCAAGTTTACCGAGCGCGGCGGGCGCGTTTCGGTTTCTCTTGTGGCAGACGAGCGCTACGCAACCGTTTGCGTGCGCGACACGGGCTGCGGTATGTCACCCGAGGTGGGGGCACATATTTTTGAAAAGTTCTATCAGGGCGACACCTCACACGCCACCGACGGCAACGGGCTGGGTCTTGCGCTCGTGCGCCGCGTGGTCGACATTCTCGAGGGCGAGGTCTCGGTTGAGAGTTCCGTTGGGGTTGGGTCAGCCTTCAGCGTTCGGATCAGGAGGATGGGAAATGAATTGGAAGCGACTCGCTAACGCAATTTTGTTTCCGCCGATGGCGCTGCTGATCGTGCTGCTCCCGATCGCTACACTTCTGCTCGTTTGGGCAATGCTGGTGGCGGGAACCGAGTCACCTCTCGCGATCACTTCCTACGTGCTTGCGGCGTACACGCTCACGGTCTGGTGCTGTCGCACGCCTGCGCTGATCGCATTTTTTCGGCAGGTCAGACGCGAAAACAAATACGTGGTGCGTTGGTTGGGTGACGACCGCCTGCGCATGAACGTTTCGCTCCACGGAGCATTCATATGGAACGTGATCTATGCGATTTTTCAAATCTGCCTCGGTATCTTCCACCGCACCTTTTGGTTTGGGTCGATCGGGTGCTATTATCTCTGCCTTGCCGCCATGCGCTATTTTCTCGCGCGCTACACCCGACGCCACCGCGCAGGTGAGGAAATGCGCGAGGAGCTCATGCGCTACTGTGCCTGCGGCTGGGTGCTCTTGCCTATGAACCTGGCGCTTATGCTGATCGTGTTTTTTATGCTCTATTGGAACCGCACCTTCCATCACCACGAGATCACCGTGATTGCGATGGCGGCATACACCTTCACGGCGTTTGTGCTTGCTGTGATCAACATTGTCAAATACCGCAAATATCAGAGCCCCGTCTATTCGGCAACCAAGGCAATCAGCCTCGCGGCGGCGTGTGTTTCGATGCTCACGCTTGAGTCGACCATGCTCACCACATGGGGGGAGGGAGAGAGTCCGCTCTTTCGGCGGATCATGCTCGCGGCAACGGGGGTTACAGTTTCGCTGTTTGTGCTCGCCATGGCAATTGTTATGATTCTGCGCGGCGGACGGAGGCTTCGTGCGATCAAGGGAGACGGCGAGACGAAAAAAGACGCACGTGTTGAAGAATAGAACGAAAATTGAGAGGAAATGGAACGTGGAAAATGAAAAGAAGGGCGGATTTTCCTACACCTACTCCGCAGGGGAGCAGGCGGAAATCCGCAAAATTCGTGAAAAGTATGCGCCGCGTGAGGTGAGCGAGGGCGATAAGCTGGAGCGGTTGCGCCGCCTCGACGCCTCCGCCTCGCAAAAAGCCCAACTTTGGGCGCTGGTGCTCGGTGTGCTGGGTGCACTGGTCATGGGGCTTGGCATGAGCCTTGTGATGAGCGACCTCGGTGCCAAGCTTGGGCTGGGGGCTGACCTGATTCTGCTGCTCGGCATCGGTATCGGGGTGCTCGGATGCGTTGCGGTGGCGCTTGCCTATCCGCTCTATGGGCTGATCCTGCGACGCGAGCGTGCAAGGATCGCGCCCGAGGTGCTTCGTCTGACCGACGAGCTGATGAAATAAACGAACGCTTGTGAGAAAAAAGGTGAATTGAATGTAATTTGCTCTGCACCGCAAAAACGCCTTTCGGTTTTGCGGTGAGGGAAGGGGCAGGGTGAGGGAGCGAAGCTTTTTTGAAAGCTTCGCTCCCTCACCCTGCAATCATTTTAACCCTTTATATCCGCTTCACGCTCTCCTTGAAATCGGGGGTAAAGGCGGGGGAGGCGGAGGAGCGGGATTGAAAATAGCCGTCAAAGCCGAGCGAGAGGGCGGTGTTGAGGACGCTGTTGTATTCAAAGGAGGTCAGCTTGCGGTGGAGCTCCTTGAAGGGGGTGTCGAGCGCGAATGCGGGGGTATACTGACTCATCAGCGAGAGGCGAAAGGCAGAGGTGCCAAAGCGCTCGGCGAGGGCGCGGAGCAGGTCGATCGAATCGGTGCGATGTGAGGGGAGAACGAGATGTCGCACGATGATACCGCGCTGCAGGATGCCGTCGGCGTCGAAGCGCGGCTCGCCCGTTTGGCGGAGCATTTCGGCAAGGGCATTCATCGCGGTGGGGAAGTAATCGGGGGCGTCGGAATAACGGCGTGCGAGCTCGGACGAAAAGTATTTGACGTCGGGCAGGTAAACGTCGACCACGCCCTCCAGATGCCGCAGGGTTTCCACGCTCTCGTAGCCGCCGCAGTTATAAACGATCGGAATGCCGAGGGTAGGCTTGATGCGCGAGAGCGTGACGGCAAGGCGAAGGGCATAGGGCGTTGGCGTGACGAGATTGATATTGTGCGCTCCGCGGTCGCGCAGATCGAGCAGAAGCTCGATGAGTCGGGTTTCGTCCACCTCGCGTCCGAGCCCGTCGCGGCTGACCTCGCGGTTCTGGCAATAGACGCAACGCAGGTTGCAGCCCGAGAAAAAGACGGTTCCCGAGCCCCGTGTGCCGCTGATCGGCGGCTCCTCCCACGGGTGCAGATCGGCTCGAGCGATGCGAAATGCTGCGGGGGCACCGCAATAGCCGAGCGAGCGGCTGCGGTCAACGCCGCAGGCGCGCGGACACTGTATGCAGATTGAGGTCATGGCGTTCTCCTTTCCGTGAAAACTGACTGCCCACATTGTAGCATATTTCTTTGAAAAATGCAAGTATTTTTCAAAAAGCGGATGCTTCGGTTGGAGTGGCAGGACGGCAAAAAGTCGGTCGAAAAAGAGAAAAGAGTGTTGACAAACGCGATGGAAAGTAGTAAAATAGATAATGACAAGTTGTATCTTGACATAGAATATTTTGAAAGGACATCGAGTACATGAAAAAAAGTCTGCTTTTGCAATATATCCTTGATGAAGCGGAAAAGCTCAAGGCAGCCGACGGAAAGCAATCCATGACGGTCAACTACTTCATGGTTGCGTTTCTCAACGCTGTGAAGCTCCACGCAAGCAAGGAACTGCCCGAAGCACTCTCGGTGGCAGAGGTCGAACGGGAATGGCCCGCGATTGATCATCTTCTTGCCAAACATCGCATTCTTCTTGATCGCGCGATCAAGGACTTTTCCGACGAGCTGCATTCCGATGATTATAATCATTCCCTCGACGGATTTCTGTTCTCGCGCATTGTGTTCAACGCAAGCGTGAACGCACGAAAGGCAGAGCGTGAGGAGGTGCAGGCATCCGACTACGTGAGCCTGATCTTTGAAGCCCCCACCGAGTCGGTTCGCAAATTCATTCTGGAAGCGGAAACGCTCGAGCCCGTGGAGAAAAAGGAGCCGCCTAAAAAGAAGGCACCTGCAAAAAAAGCGAAAAAGGAAACGAAGAAGGAAACGAAAAAGGAGCCCAAGCCGATTTCGATTCCCGATCCCAAGCCCTCCGATGACGAGGACGGCGAGCTGCTTTCAGAGCTGGAGCGCCTGCTTGCCGATCTTGAGGATGACGACGAAACGCCCGCACCGAAGGAAGCACCCTTGAGCGGAACCGCGCAGCTCTGCAAGATTGTGGAGAACACGCGCAGCATCCAGAACACCCTGCTCCAGAGCGTGTTCGGTCAGGATCAGGCGGTCAACACCTTTGCATCGGGCTATTTCCAATCCCAGATGGTTGCAATGTCGCGCAAGGGGATTCACAAGCCGCAGGCAACCTTCCTGTTCGCAGGCCCTCCCGGTGTGGGTAAAACCTTCCTGGCGGAAAAGGTAGCTGAGGCGCTGGGACTTCCGTTCTGCCGCTTCGACATGAGTGAATATGCCGACAAGGAGGCAAACATCGAGTTTTGCGGCTCGGATAAGGTCTACAAAAACGGCAAGGCGGGTAACGTCACCGGCTTCGTGGAGGAAAATCCGCGCTGCGTGCTGCTCTTTGACGAGATCGAAAAGGCACATATCAACGTCATTTATCTTTTCCTGCAGCTGCTCGACGCGGGCAGATTGCGCGATAACTATACCGACACCGAGGTTTCCTTCACCGATGCGATCCTGATCTTCACAACCAACGTCGGCAAGAACCTCTACGCCGATCCCACCGTGGCAAATCTTTCGATGCTGCCGCGCAAGACCATTCTCAAGGCGCTCTCCACCGACAAGGACCCTGCCACCGGTGTGCCGCTCTTTCCTGCGGCGATCTGCTCGCGCTTTGCCTCGGGCAACGTGGTGATGTTCAATCACCTCGGCGCAAGCAATCTCTACACCATTGCCGATCGCGAGCTTTCGGGCAATCTCAAGGCGTTCACCAATGCAACCAAGATCAAGGTTGAGGTCGATTCGCGCGTTGCAACCGCGATCATGCTTGCCGAGGGCGGTAAGGCAGACGCGAGAACCGTAAAGGGACGCGCCAACGCCTTCTTCCACGAGGAGCTCTACGAGCTGTTCCGTCTGCTCTCCTCGGGGCGCCATGCGGGAACGGTTGAAAATCTCGAGAAAATTGCGGTTTCGGTCGCGCTCGACGGTGCCGCAGAGGAGGTCAAGAGCCTCTTTGTTAACGGTCAGAAGCCCGAGGTGCTGATTTTTGCCGAGGACGGAATGCAGCGCGCCTGCACCGCCAAGCTCGGACAGAAGGTGATTTGCCACGTTGCCGACAGCATTGAGGATGCAAAGGAAATTCTGTTCAATCATGACGTCTCCCTTGTGCTCTGCGACGTGCATTGCAAGGAGACGGGAAGCGACGCTGAGATCCTCAACGTGGAGGACGTGCACTCGGTGGGACGCGAGTTCCTCAACTACGTGCTCGGACGCTATGCGATCCCCGTTTACCTGCTTCAGAGCAAAAAGGATGAGATCAGCAACGAGGAGTTCCTTTCCTTTGCCAAGATGGGCGTGCGCGACGTTCTCACGGTTGACGCCGACAAAACCGCCTTTGCGCAGCAGGTGCTCGAGGAATGCGACGTTGCCTACCAGCAAAACAACATGCTGACGCTCGCGCGCAGCAACAAGGTGCTCTCCTATAAAACCTCGCAGAGCATTTCCAAGAACCGCAAGACCGCAAATATCCATCTGTTTGATTTCAAGCTCGGTCTCGCAACCGACACCGAGGACTCCAAGAGCATCCTGGATAACGTATCCAAGCCCGATATGCACTTTGCCGACGTGATCGGTGCGGAGGATGCAAAGCAGGAGCTCAGCTATTTCGTATCCTACCTCAAGGACCCCGTAAAATATATGCGCCGCGGCGTGCGTGCCCCCAAGGGAATTCTGCTCTACGGACCTCCCGGCACGGGTAAAACCATGCTTGCCAAGGCAATGGCGGGCGAGTCCGACGTCACCTTCCTCACCGCCGAGGGCAACCAATTCCTCAAGCGCTTCGTGGGCGAGGGTGCCGAGGCTGTGCACGCGCTCTTCCGTTCGGCACGCAAGTATGCGCCGTCGGTTCTCTTCATCGACGAGATCGACGCGATTGCAAAGGACCGCAACGCGGCGGGACAGGGTGATAACTCTGCCGACGTTCTCACGGCGTTCCTGACCGAGATGGACGGTTTCAACACCGACACCTCCAAGCCCGTATTCGTGCTGGCGGCAACCAACTTCGACGTGGAGCCCGGCAAGGGAAAGAGCCTTGACGCCGCGATCCTGCGTCGCTTCGACCGTCGCATCTACGTTGACCTGCCCAACAAGGACGAGCGCCGCCGCTTCATCGAGCTCAAGGTAGCCAAGAACGCGGGCGTGGAGCTCAGCGCCGAGCAGATCGAAAATATCGCGGTACGCTCCACGGGCATGAGCCTTGCCGACCTCGATTCGGTCTTTGAAATGGCGCTTCGCAATGCGATTCGCTCCGAGGAGGGAATTGTTGGCGACGAGGCGTTTGAGGAGGCGTTTGAAACCTTCAGCAGCGGTGAGAAGAAAACCTGGGATCCCGAAACCCTGACGCGCACGGCACGCCACGAGGCGGGTCACGCACTCCTGTGCTGGCTCGCGGGTGAGAAGCCCTCGTATCTGACGATCGTTGCGCGCGGTGACCACGGCGGCTACATGCAGCACGCCGATCAGGAGGGCAAGTCGATCTACCTGCGCTCCGATCTGCTTTCCAGAATTCGCACCTCCCTTGGCGGTCGCGCCGCAGAGACGGTCTACTACGGTCCCGAGGACGGCGTATCCACGGGAGCGAGCGGAGACCTCTATTCGGCAACCAAGCTTGCCGAGCAGATGATCTGCCGCTACGGTATGGATTCCGAGATCGGTCTGACCTATATTGATTCCTCCGCGGCGGTGGGTGAGTGGGCAACCTCGATCCACACCCGCATCAAGTCGATTCTCGACAAGGAAATGCAGAACGCGATCGCTCTCATCGAGCAGAATCGCCGCGCGATCGACTGCATGGTCGAGGCACTGCTTGCCAAGAACCACCTCAAGGAGAACGAGATCGACGCGATCTTTGCGGCAAACGTCAAGAAGTGATCTCCACCTTTCCAAGGAAGCCCATCGGGAACGCTCCCGATAACTATATATCTTACAATACTATTCAGAAAAGAGGAAAACAGTTATGAGAGAAGCAAAAAAGGTATTTGACTCGCTTGTCAAGATGCTTGACGACAGAGATTGGAAGTATGAAAAGTACGAGGATGAGCTGCTCATCAAAAGCGGCATCAAGGGTGACGATCTCCCCATCGAGTTCCTCATGGTGATTAAGCCCAAGAATCAGCTCGTTCAGTTCCTTTCCAAGCTCCCCTTCTCATTCCCCGACGATAAGCGCGTTGACGGTGCGATCGCGATCTGTGCCGCAAACTACGGTCTGATCGACGGCTCGTTTGACTATGACATCACCGACGGTGAGATCATTTTCCGTCTCAACTCCAGCTACCGTGAGAGCGTGCTCGGTCCCGATCTGTTTGAATACATGATCATGGTTTCGGCATCGACCATCGACAATTACAACGATAAGTTCTTCATGCTCTCCAAGGGCATGATCACGATCCAGCAGTTCCTCGAGCAGGAAAACGCTTGATTGCGGTCGAACAAGGAAGCACATATCAAAAGGGGAGGGCGAATCCGCGCTGAGGCGCGGTCGCCCTCCCCGCGTCCCCCTCTTTGATCTTGAGGGAGAAAGGAGTAGCAATGTTAGGTGCAATTATTGGCGACGTTGTGGGCTCGATCTATGAGTTCCGCTCGCACAAGAGCAAGGTCTTTCCGCTCTTTGTCAAGGGCTGCCGCCCAACAGACGACAGCGTGATGACGGTTGCGGTAGGATGCGCGTGCGCAGAGGCGGACGTTGGGGACGAGGTGTCCTTCAAGACGGCGCTTGTCCAAAGAATGCGCGAGCTCGGCAGGCTTTATCCGAATGCGGGCTTTGGCGATCATTTCTACGATTGGCTAATGGATGACAACGCCACCGCATACGGCAGCTACGGCAACGGCGCCTCCATGCGTGTCTCGCCCGTTGGGTGGGTTGCAAAAACGCTGGAGGAGGCGGAACGTCTGGCAAAATGGAGCGCCGAGATTTCTCATGACCATCCCGACGCCATTCGCGGCGCACAGGCGGTTGCGGGGTCGATCTTTCTGGCACGCAGGGGAGCAAGTCAGGCTCAAATTCGCGAATACGTCGAGAAAAAATACTACGATCTGAACTTCACGCTCGACGAGATCAGACCCACCTACCGCATGACCCTTGTCAGCGAGCGGAGCGTACCGCAGGCGATTGTTTGCTTTCTGGAGGCGGAGAGCTACGAGGATGCCATCCGCAACGCAATCTCGCTCGGCGGTGACGGCGACACGCAGGCGGCAATCGCGGGCTCGATCGCAGAGGCGTATTTCGGAATTCCCGACGACCTGCAAGAGGCTGTGTTCGATTACCTTGACGAGCCGCTGACCGATTATTATTGGGGCTATGCCGACGTGCTCTACGAAAATTGAGGTGACCATGGAAAAAGCAGCCTTTACCGAGCCGCAGCGCGCCGCCGAGCGGAGAGACCTGTTTGTTGTTTCGGATATCCACGGATATGCCGATCAGCTTTTCAAGGCACTCGACGCAGCAGGCTTCGACCGCAACAATCCGCGCCATCTGCTGGTCTGCTGCGGCGATTATTTTGACCGCGGTAGGGAGAGCCGTGCCGTCTACCGTTATCTGCGTGCCACGCCGAACAAGATTCTTTTGCGTGGCAATCACGAATATTTGCTCGAGGAGGCGCTTGCCCGCAAAATCATGCGACCGATCGACGCGCGCAACGGTATGGAAATCACGCTCACCTCGCTCTTTGGGCGCGATTGCATGGACCTCAACACGGGTCGCATCTATGCCGATCCCGAGGACGTGGCAGACATTCTGCGCTTTACCGCCGACACGTACGATTATTTTGAGAGTGCGCACCACCGCTTTGTGCACGGCTGGGTGCCGCTTGCGATCAATGAGGAGGGCGTGGCATCTCCGCATGCCGATTGGCGTGTTGCCACGCGCAGCGAATGGCGTCGCGCCTGTTGGACCGAGTGGCAGCAGGTGTATTCTGCGGAGGAGCTGCGTCCGCGCGACCGCACGCTCGTTTGCGGTCACCGCACCGCTGCCTACGGCGCCTGCTTTGATCCGAGCCGCAGGGACAACGATTTTTCCACCTTCTATGGCAACGGCGTGATCGCGATCGACGCACAGACCGTCACAAGCGGACGCGTGAACGTGCTGGTTTTGCGCGGTGAGGAGATCGACCTGCCCCTCACACATGAGATGCGTCTGCGCCGCGAGCCCTTTGAGGCGATCCGATCGGGCGAAAAGCGCGTGGAAATGCGCGTATACGACGAAAAAAGACGCGCACTCCGCCCGCGTGACCGCATCCGCTTTACCTGCGAGGAGAGCGGCGAGGAGCTGACCGCCGAGGTGCTCGGCATCCACGTCTATCCCGATTTTGCCGCCCTCGCCGAGGATTTTGAAACGGCGGAGCTTGGCTTCCCGACGCTCACCCGTGAGCAGATCACCGACCTCATGGCAACCTTCTATCCCGACGCCCACGTCCGCACCCACGGCACCGTCGCGATCAGAATAAAAGTGTAAAAGAAATGCAGGGGGATTGGAAATGCAGGGAGGGGGAGAGAAACTTTTTGCAAAAAGTTTCTCTCCCCC
>CAJKPX010000035.1 GCA_905201895.1 uncultured Eubacteriales bacterium
GGTTCAACCTCTTCTGCCTCGGCTAGCGTGTTTGGCATCGTGAACACCGTCGTAGAAGGCGAGAAACGCAAGCCGTCGGCGCTTGCAGTAAAAAAAATGAGGTAATTGCCAATTTTTTCACAATTACCTATTGATAAATCTGAATTTTTGTGGTATCATATATGTGTCTGGAATTTTTTATACTGTAATTAAATGGAAAGGAATGAAAAACCATGACCTACAATAAGAAATCTATCGAAGACGTTGAGATCCTCGCCGGTCAAAAGGTGTTTGTCCGCTGCGACTTCAACGTTCCCATGAAGGACGGCGTGATTACGTCCGACAAGAGAATCGTTGGTGCACTCCCCACCATCAAGTATTTGATGAGCAAGGGTGCAAAGGTGATCCTCTCCTCCCACATGGGCAAGCCCCACGCAATTTTCACCCCCAACTTCAAGCTCGACAAGAAGGAGCAGAAGAAGGTTGACGCACTTCCCGAGGCAGAGCGCGAGGCTGTTACCGCCGAGCTCAAGGCAAAGGCACTTGCAACCGACCCCGTGAAGTTTTCGCTCAAGCCCGTTGCAGATCGCCTCAACCAGGATCTGGACGGCAAGGTTGCATTCGCTACCGACATCATCGGTGACGATGCAAAGGCAAAGGTTGCCGCTATGGAGAACGGCACCTGCGTTCTGATCGAGAACGTTCGCTTTGACGCACGTGAGACCAAGAACGATCCCGCATTCGCAAAGGCTCTGGCTGACCTCGCAGGCGAGGGCGGTCTGTTCGTAAACGATGCATTCGGAACCGCACACCGCGCACATGCATCCACCGCAGGCGTTGCAGATTATCTGCCCGCAGTTTGCGGCTACCTGATCCAGAAGGAGATCGGCGTGATGGGTAAGGCTCTGGCTGATCCTGCACGTCCCTTCGTTGCCATCCTCGGCGGCGCAAAGGTTTCCGATAAGATCGGCGTGATCAAGAACCTGCTTGACAAGTGCGATACTCTCATCATCGGCGGCGGTATGGCATACACCTTCTTTGCAGCAAAGGGCTATTCCGTTGGAACCTCGCTCTGCGAGACCGACAAGATCGAGCTTGCAAAGGAAATGATCGCAAAGGCAGAGGCAAAGGGCGTCAAGTTCCTGCTTCCCATCGACAACAAGCTGGGCAAGGAATACGACGAGAACACCGAGAGCCAATTCGTTGACTCCGATCAGATTCCCGACGGTTGGATGGGTCTGGATATCGGTCCCAAGACCGCAGCGCTCTTCACCGAGGCAATCAAGGGTGCCGGCACCGTTGTTTGGAACGGCCCGATGGGTGTTTCCGAGTGGAAGAACTTTGCAGCAGGAACCGAGGCAGTTGCGAAGGCAGTTGCAGAGTCGGGTGCTGTTTCGATCATCGGCGGCGGTGACTCGGCAGAGGCAGTTGAGCGTCTGGGCTTCGGTCCCAAGATGACCCACATCTCCACCGGTGGCGGCGCATCTCTCGAGTTCCTCGAGGGTCTGGAGCTCCCCGGCATCGCATGCCTGCTCGATAAATAATCTCCAAGCATCAAAAAAATGGGGAACGGCGGCATGCTGTTCCCCAAAAGTATAAACGATCGAAAGGAATAAAGAACATGAATCCTACCAAGAGAAGAACCGTGATCGCGGGCAACTGGAAGATGAACTTCACTCCCGCACAGGCAACCGATTTTATCAATACCATCAAGCCCATGGTTGCGGGCAAGGATAACTGCGACGTTGTATTCTGCGCTCCCTACGTTACCATTGCGGCAGCACAGGCTGCAGCAGCAGGCTCGAACATCAAGATCGGTGCAGAGAACGTACACTTTGCAGAAAAAGGCGCATACACCGGCGAGGTTTCCGCCGAGATGCTCACCGCATGCGGCGTGGAATACGTCATCATCGGTCACTCCGAGCGCCGTCAGTATTTTGCTGAGACCGACGAGACCGTAAATCTCCGCACCAAGGCAGCACTTGCCGCAGGCATGAAGGTCATTCTTTGCCTGGGTGAGGTAAAGGAGCAGCGTCTCTCGGGCATCACCGACGAGGTGGTTGCAATGCAGACCAAGCTCGATCTCCTCGGCGTTACCGCTGAGCAGATGAAGAACGTGATCATCGCATATGAGCCCGTTTGGGCAATCGGCACGGGTCTGACCGCAACTCCCGAGCAGGCAGAGGAGACCTGCGGCGTGATCCGCCGTGTTCTGGTTGACCTCTACGGCGAGGAGGTTGCCGAGGCTACCACCATTCAGTACGGTGGCTCGATGAACGAGAAGAATGCGGCTGAGCTGCTTGCGAAGCCCAACGTTGACGGCGGCCTGATCGGCGGCGCGTCGCTCGTTCCCGAAAAGTTCACCGCAATTGTGGACGCAGCACAGTAATCCGATCCGCAGATCATATAGGCAAGGGAGACTCCCGCGGGAGTCTCCCTTGTTTTTTTGTCTGCGAGGCGCAAAAATCACGCGCCGGAGCAGAAAATTTCGGTCAACCCATTGAAAAAGGAAGCAATTTGGTGTATGATATAAGAAGAATGATTTTTTTGTTGGAAGGTATTATGATCCCAAAGAAGTATGCGCTGGGCTCGCGCATGAGCCTGTCGGTCTGTGCAACCGAAAAATTCAAGGCAGGGATGCTGTCGGTTTCGGCAGTTCTGCCGATCGAGCGTGAGCGGGTGTGGCTCACACCGCTGCTGCTCTCGGTCCTGCGTCGGGGAACCGAAAAATATCCCACGCTTGCCGCGCTTAACCGCCGCCTCGACTATCTCTACGGCACCGAGCTTGCCATTCGCAACATCTATCGCGGTGACTGTCAGATCATCGGCTTCTCGGTCGAGCTGCTCGGCGCCTCCTGTCTGCCTGTGGGTGAGGCGCTCCTTGGAGAGGTGCTCGACGTGGTGCGCCAGATTCTCTTTTTTCCGATGCTTGACGAGCGGGGACTGCTTTCGGAGCGCTACGTGGAGAGTGAGAAAAAGCACCAATGCGACAGCATCCGTGCGCAGAAAAACAATCCGCGTGCCTATGCATCCGAGCGCTGCCGCGCGCTCCTCTACCGCAACGAGCCCTGCGGAGCCGATCCGATGGGCAGCGAGGAGGAGATCATGGCGGTCACTCCCGAGACTCTCACGGCGTATTGGCGTGAGCTGATCGCAAATATTTCACTTGATTGCTTTTACGTCGGTGCCGACGCTCCCGATGGAATCTGCGCGGCGCTCACCGAAACCTTTGGCACTCTGCTTGGCGGAGCTGCCACCGCACGCTGCAACACCCTGCCGCATCTCTTGCCGCCAGCCGAGACGGCGGAGCGCGTCGACGAGTCGCTCCCCGTTGGGCAGAGCCATCTGCTCATGGGGCTTTCCACGGGTGTTGGCGTCACCGATGCGAATTACCACGTCTGCGCGGTCTGGAACGAAATGCTGGGCATCTCGCCGATCTCGCGCCTGTTTGTCAATCTGCGTGAGCGCCTCTCGCTCTGCTATTTCTGCGTCTCACATTACAATGCCTACAAGGGCACGGTGATGATCCATTGCGGTATCGACCGCGCCAACCGTGAACCCGCCGAGGCGGAGATCATGGCGCAGCTGCGCGCGCTCGAGGAGGGGGACTTTACCGACGCCGAGCTTGACGCCGCCAAGCGCTCGCTTGTCAATGCCTACCGTCAGCTTGAGGATAGTCCCGCCGCGCTTGAGAATTTCTATTACGGACGCTCGCTCGTTGGTATTTCGGTTCCCGTGCGTGCGTTTGGAGCGGCGTTTGCCGAGGTCACGCGCGAGCAGATCATGAAGTTTGCAAGAGGCGTGCGTGTCAATGCGGTCTACTTCTTGAGCGGCACACTCGACCGCGAGGGTGACGGTGACGGAGAGGAGGGCTATGATGAGGACTGAATTTTCTTCCGCGCTTCTGGGCGAGCGCTACGATCGGATCGAGCACGCGAGCGGACTTTCGGTCTACGTGTTCCCGAAAAAGCTTACCACCTCCTATGCCGTGCTTGCCACGCATTTCGGCTCGATCAACAACACATTCCGTGCAACGGGCGAGTCGGAGGTGCAGAGGGTTCCCAACGGCGTTGCGCATTTTCTCGAGCACAAGCTCTTTGAAAACGAGGACGGCAGCGATTCCTTTGAGCGCTTTGCCGCGCTCGGTGCCGACGCAAACGCCTACACCTCCTACGAGCGCACGGCGTATCTCTTCAGCTGCACCGAGAATTTCGACGCCTGCCTTGAGGAGCTTCTGCGCTTTGTCACGCATCCGCATTTCACCGATGCTTCGGTGCAAAAGGAGCAGGGGATCATCGCGCAGGAAATCTGCGAATACGAGGACAGCCCCTGGGAGCGATGCTTTCAGAATTTGCTCGAAGCGATGTATCACGAGCACCCGATCCGAAACAATATCTGCGGCTCGGTTGAGTCGATCGGCAAAATCACTCCCGATCTGCTCAACGTCTGTCACCGAACCTTCTACCGTCCATCCAACATGGTGCTCGCGGTTTGCGGTGATCTCGACTCCGATGCGGTGATGGCGATCGTTGACCGCATGCTGCCGCCGAGGTGCGATGGGGGAGCGGTCGAGCGCGTTTTTCCGACCGAGCCATTTGCGGTGGGGAAGGCATACACCGAGGAGCGCATGCCTGTTTCCAAGCCGATCTTCTCGATCGGCATCAAGGACCCTGCCGTTCCCACCGACCCCAAGGAGCGCTTCCGTCGCGACATGACGCTTGCCCTGCTCGATGACGTGCTTTTTTCGCGTGCAGGTGAGTTTTACAGCACGCTCTTTGAGGAGGGTGTGATTACCCCGAATTTTGCGGGTGGCTATTCCTGCGCCGAGGGCTTTGGCTTCCATTGCATCTCGGGCGAGTCCGACACCCCCGAGCTGGTGCTTGAGCGACTGCGTGCCCATCTTGACCGCATCTGCCGCGAGGGGATTCCCGAGGAGGATTTTGAGCGCTGCCGCCGCGTGATGTATGCCGACGAGCTGCGCGCATTCGACTCCACCGAGGAGATCGCGAGTCGCATCGTTTCCTATGCGCTCGACGGCGTGGAGCTTTTCTCCCACCTGCCCATCCTGCGCGAAATTCGCCGCGAGGAGGCAGAGGAGCTTCTGCGAGAGATGCTTTGCGAGGAGCTGTTCACGCTTTCGGTCATTCGCCCGGTATAGCAAGATGCCTGATCGCGCAAAAAATGTGCAACGGGATCAAAATAAACGCACAACGGTGTGAAAAAACACGCTACGGTGCAAAAAATAAAACGAAAGAGAGGAACCCGACCCGCGTTGGATCGGGGCTGACACATGAAGGAACTGATTGAAATTGCATTCCCGGGTCTGGGCATCGAGCCCTTCACGCTCAACAAGATCATCTTTTCGATCGGCGGCGTGGAGGTGCGTTGGTACGGACTCATCATCACCTGCGGCATCATTCTTGCCTGCTGGTATGCCATGTTCCGCGGCAAGCGCAACGAGGGCATCGTTTCGGATGACGTGCTCGACATTGCGATCGTCACGGTGATCCTCGGCGTGCTCGGTGCGCGCCTCTACTACGTGCTCACCACGCTTGACAAATACGAATACAATTCGCTCGTCGACGTGATCGCCATCTGGAACGGCGGACTTGCCATTTACGGCGGCATCATCGGCGGATGTCTCGGAATCGTGATTACCTGCATCGTCAAGAAAATCCGCTGGCAAAAGCTCTTTGACATGGCGGCACCCGGTGTGATCATCGCGCAGGCGCTCGGTCGTTGGGGCAATTTCTTCAACGGCGAGGCATACGGCTATGCCATCGGCGAGACCACGCGCTTCTATTTTTTCAACACCGAGCATATTCTGCCCAGCGGTGAGGGGACCTTTTTCCACACGATGCGCATGGGGCTTGCGCACACGGTCGGTGCACCGCTGACCTACTTTCACCCCACCTTCCTCTATGAAAGCCTGTGGAACGTGATTGGATTCGTGCTGCTCAATCTGCTCTACAAGCGCAAGAAATTTGACGGACAGATCGCGCTCTGCTATTTCGCATGGTATGGCTTTGGCAGAATGTTCATCGAGGGTCTGCGTACCGACAGTCTTTATATCCCCGGCACCATGCTTCGCATCTCGCAGTGCGTTGGTCTGCTTTGCTTTGTTGTTGCCGTCCTTTTGATGGCGGTGCTTCTGATCTGGCAGCACCGTCGCCCCGAGCTTGCCTGGGTTGGCGCTCCGAAGGTGGCAGCCGTTGAGGAGGAGCATGAGTCGGCTGACGTGAGCGAGGAGGCAACCGATGCCCCCGATGATGGAGCGGCAGAGGTCTGTGTGGCTGATAAAAACGAAGAAAGCGAAGAAAACAAGGAAAACGAACCAACGTCCGACGAAAGCGGCACGGACAGTATCACGGAAAGTGAGGATGAGGAAAATGGCAATCAGAATTGACGGAAAGGCAATTTCGGCACAGATCCGTGCCGAGCTCCGAGAGGAAACGGCGGCATTCTGCGCCGAGAGAGGATACGCGCCCGGTCTTGCCGTTGTGATCGTGGGGGAGGACCCCGCATCGCAGGTCTACGTGCGCAACAAGGCAAAGGCATGCGAGGAGGTCGGATTTTATTCCGAGGTCCACCGCCTGCCCGAGATGACCGAGCAGAGTGAATTGAACGCGCTGGTCGACCGTCTCAACACCGACGACAGGATTCACGGCATCCTCGTTCAGCTCCCGCTTCCGAAGCACCTGAACGAGACCGAGGTGCTGCTGCGTATCGACCCTCGCAAGGACGTGGACGCATTCCATCCCTACAACGTTGGAAAAATTATGATCGGAGACTATGATTTTCTCCCCTGCACGCCCGCAGGCGTGATGACACTGCTTGAGCGGAGCGGCATCGACCCCGCAGGCAAGCGTTGCGTTGTGATCGGTCGCTCGAATATCGTGGGCAAGCCGATGGCAATGCTTCTGCTCCACGCAAACGGAACGGTCACGGTTTGCCACAGCCGCACGAAGGACCTCGCCGCTGTCACGCGTGAGGCAGATATTCTGGTGGTTGCGATTGGTCGCGCCGACTTCGTGGGTGCCGACATGGTCAAGGAGGGTGCGGTCGTGATCGACGTTGGCATGAACCGTCGTGCCGACGGCAAGCTCACGGGTGACGTCGACTATGCCGCAGTGGAACCGATCGTCTCGGCAATCACCCCCGTGCCGGGCGGTGTTGGTCCCATGACCATCACCATGCTGCTCAAAAACACGCTCACGGCGGCGAAAAAACGCGCGTGATGCCATAGAGAAAGGACGAAAAACGGATGCTTCTGATCAAAAACGGATATGTGAAAACGATGGCGGGTGCTGACATTGAGAACGGATGCTTGCTGATCGGAGATGACGGTAAGATCGCTGCCATTGCCGAGAAAATTGAAGAAACGAAGGAAATGACGGTGCTTGATGCGGGCGGCAGGCTTGTGACGCCCGGATGTGTGGAGGCGCATTGCCATATCGGCATGCAGGATTCCGCAATGCGCTGGGAGGGGGCAGACGTCAACGAGCGCTCCGACCCATTAACGCCGCACATGCGTGCGATTGATGGCATCAACCCGATCGACGAAACCTTTTCGCTTGCCATTGAGCACGGCGTGACCTCGGCATGCACGGGTCCCGGCAGTGCCAACGTGGTTGGCGGAAGCTTTGCGGCAATCAAGCTGGTCGGGAAGTGCGTGGACCGCATGATTATCAAAAATCCCGTTGCAATGAAATGTGCCTTCGGAGAAAATCCAAAGGGCGTATACGGGCAGTCGGGAAGCAAGGCTCCCGTGACGCGCATGGCGACCGCCGCGATGCTCCGTGATCTGCTTTTCAAGTCGCGCAATTATCTGGCGGCAAAGGAAGCGGGCAAGGAGCCCAATTTCGATATCAAGCTCGAGGCGATGATCCCCGTGATCAAAAAGGAAATCCCACTCAAGGCACACGTGCATCGCGCCTACGATATCCTCACGGCGATCCGTATCGCCAAGGAATTTGACGTTCTTCTCACGCTCGACCACTGCACCGACGGCGAACTGATTGTCGACGAGCTGGCGGCGGAGGGCTATCCTGCTTTCATTGGTCCCTCCTTTGGAAGCAAGAGCAAGATCGAGCTGTCCAACAAGAGCTTTGCTACTGCCGGTGCGCTTCACGCCGCAGGTGTGCCGATCAGCATCATCACGGATTCCCCCGTCACGCCGCTCGAGCGACTCCCCATGTGTGCGGGCTATGCCTGCAGCGAGGGACTGCCCTATGAGGAGGCTTGGAGAGCGATCACCGTCAATCCCGCAAATCAGACCGGCATTGGCGACCGCGTGGGAAGCCTTGAGGTCGGCAAGGACGGGGACGTGGTGATCTGGCGCGATGACCCGCTTCGCGTGATTGGTGCCAAGGCGTTCGTGACCGTGGTTGACGGTGAGATCGTTTATCGGTCCGAGATATGCCTCTGATCCCTTCCGAAAACAGCAGGCAGGCGGCAAAATGCTAATATTTCTGTCATCCGCATGGCTTTTTCGCCCCCATCCCTTGACAGAACGAAAAAAAAGTGATACAATATAGTGATTATATTATAGTATTTTCAAACAGGAGATCGACATGAAAAACACAGAAAAGACAATGGACAAAATCGTTGCGCTTTGTAAAACGCGCGGCTTTATTTTCCCCGGCTCCGAGATCTACGGCGGACTTTCCAACTCGTGGGACTACGGACCCCTTGGCGTGGAGTTCAAGAACAACGTCAAGCGCGCATGGTGGAAAAAATTCGTGCAGGAGAGCCGCTATAACGTCGGTCTCGACAGCGCGATCATCATGAATCCCGAAACCTGGGTGGCATCGGGTCACGTTGGCGGATTCTCCGACCCGCTCATGGACTGCAAGGGCTGCAAGATGCGCCACAGAGCCGACAAGCTCATCGAGGATTATGCATTCCAGAACGGTCTTGAGGACAACCCCGCAGGCTGGAGCTTTGAGGAGATGGCGGCATACATCAAGGAGAAGGGCATCGTTTGCCCGCAGTGCGGCGGCAATGACTTCACCGACATCAAGAAGTTCAACCTCATGTTCAAAACCTTCATCGGTGTCACCGAGGATAACTCGAGCACCGTTTATCTGCGTCCCGAGACCGCACAGGGTATTTTCGTAAACTTTGCAAACGCACAGCGCACCACGCGCAAGAAGCTGCCCTTCGGTGTGGCACAGATCGGTAAATCCTTCCGCAACGAGATCACGCCCGGCAACTTCGTGTTCCGCACGCGTGAGTTCGAGCAGATGGAGCTCGAGTTCTTCTGCAAGCCCGGAACCGACCTGGAGTGGTTTGCATATTGGAAGGACTATTGCCACAAGTTCCTGCTCAATCTCGGCATGCGCGAGGAGAATCTCCGTCTGCGCGACCACGATCCCGAGGAGCTCTGCTTCTATTCCAAGGCAACCACCGACTTTGAGTTCCTGTTCCCGTTCGGCTGGGGCGAGCTCTGGGGCATTGCCGACCGCACCGACTACGATCTCGGTCAGCACCAGAACCATAGCGGCAAGGACCTGACCTATTTCGATCAGGAAACCGGCGAGCACTATATTCCTTACGTGGTTGAGCCCTCGCTCGGTGCTGACCGCGTGGCGCTTGCATTCCTGGTTGACGCATATGACGAGGAGGTGCTCGACGAGGCGAAGAATGACGTGCGCACCGTTCTGCATTTGCATCCCGCTCTCGCGCCCTACAAGGCTGCGATCCTGCCGCTCTCCAAGAAGCTTTCCGAGAAGGCAGGCGAGATCTATGACGAGCTCTCCAAGTACTTCATGGTCGATTACGACGAAACCGGCTCGATCGGTAAGAGATATCGCCGTGAGGACGAGATCGGCACGCCTCTTTGCATCACCGTTGACTTTGAAACGGTTGGCGACGAGAACAAGCCTGCCGACAACTGCGTGACCGTGCGCGATCGCGACACGATGGAGCAGGTTCGCATCCCGATTTCCGAGCTCAAGACCTATATCGAAAATAAAATCGCATTCTGATCGAATTTTTCGGCAACAATGATATTTGGGGGCTTTCCGCGTTGAAGGTTCCCAAATATTTGCATATAGACAAAATTTTTTGAGAGGTAGCAAGGTGAAAACAGAGCAGCATCAACCCGCCCTTTCGGTGATCGTACCTGTTTACAACGGCGAGCGCTATCTGCGGCAGTGTCTGGATAGCATTTGTGAGCAGACCCTTTCCGATTTTGAGGTTCTGATCGTGGATGACGGCAGCACCGACTCCACACGCGCGATCGCCGAGGAATACGCCGCACGCGACGCACGCTTTCGCGTTTGTCCCCATGGGGAAAACCGTGGGCTTTTTGCTGCGCGTCTGACGGGCGTGGAGGCGTCGCGAGGGGACTATCTTGCCTTCATCGATGCCGACGACACTGTAACGGTCGATTGGCTTCGTCTGCTCCTGCAGCGCGCAACCGAGAGTGGGAGCGACATCACCGCAGGGCAATTCCTCTCCGCCTATGATGACGGCAGACTCGAATATTTCAATCTCGACCCCCTGCGTGCGCCGCTTTCCTATGAGGGGGATGCGGTCTTTGCGCATTTCATCGGGCAGGAGGGCAACTGCTATTCGTGGCACTTGGTGTGGAATAAGCTCTACACGCGTGCGCTTTGGGAGTCGGCTCTTTCCGCCCTGCATCGCTTTTCCGAGGCGCATCCGCGCTTTGTGATGTGCGAGGACATTGCCTTTTCGGTGGCACTCTGGCTCCGCGCGCGGCACTTTGAGGTGGTGACCGACGGCGCGTATTATTACTACCGACAGCACGCCGCCGCCAGCACCTCGCAAGGCCGTGACCGCAAGCGTGTGCTCAAAAATCTCACCGACACGGCAGAGGCGTTTGCCTTTGCGGCAGAGGAGCTCATTGCGTGCGGACAGCGCGATGCCATGCCGCATCTCGATGCGTGGAGAGCCTACTATGCGCGTATGTATTTTGCCTATCTGCGTGAGGCGGGCGGCGCGAGTCGACGCGAGGACGAGGCAACCGTGAGAAGGCTCTTTGCATTGAACGGGTCGGACGATCTGGAAAAACATCCACCCGAATCGGGGTATTTTCACTCGGTTGCAACCCCCGTCGACCGCAAAAAGCTCGACGCGATGGAAGTGCTCAAGCGTGCCATCTGTGCGGATGGGACCGACACGGTCAGCTTTGATCTGTTTGACACGCTCGTTCTGCGTCCCTTCCTGCGCCCCACCGATCTCTTTTATCTCCTTCAGGAGGACTTCGAGCGCCTTGCAGGGGTGAGCTCCTATCTGCTCTTTCCCGAGCTGCGCGTTGCCGCCGAGGCAGCCTGCCGCCTGCGCGTGCGTGCCGAGCACCCTGATTGGGAGGACATCACGCTCGACGAAATCTACGCGCAGATGGCGCTGGACTATCCGATCGGTGCCGACGTACTTGATGCGCTCAAGGCGCGTGAGTGTGCGCTGGAGCTGCGCTTCTGCACGCCGCGTCGGATCGGACGAGAGCTCTTTGCGCTTGCGCGTGCACGCGGAAAGCGCGTGATCGTTTGCTCGGATATGTATCTGCCACAGGCAACCGTTGAGGCAATTCTGACACAAAACGGCTATGCCTGCGACGGCGTTTATCTTTCCTCCACGCTCCGTCTCGGCAAGTGGACGGGGCATCTCTACCGACACGTGCAGAGCGCACTCGGCGTGCCGTCGGGACGCATCCTGCATATCGGTGATAACCGCGCAAGCGACGTGGACAACGCGCGCAAGAGCGGCTGGCAGAGTGCACATTTGCCCTCTCCCGTGGCGCTCTTTCAGAACGAGGTGCCCGCATTCTTCGGCGGCGGTGCAAATCGTGCCCTGACCGACGGTGTGGGCGGCATACGCGACGGACAGAATCCTGCATTGGGCTTTTTCGGCTATCGCACCATGCTTGCCGTTGGGGTCAACCGCCTTTGGGATAGCCCCTACACTCAGATCGCTGAGGGAAGCGATTACGATGCCGCGCCATATCGCATGGGCTATTTTGCGCTCGGGCAGTATCTCTATGCCGTCACCGATTGGCTTGCTGAAAAGGCGGTCTGCGAGGAGCGAGGACGGGTGCATTTCGTCGCACGCGACGGGTACCTGCCCATGCAGGCGTATGAGCTGCTTCGTGATACCGACCCAACCCTTCCGCTCTCCAACTATCTTTATATTTCACGCAAGGCGTTGGCACTTACCGACGTCTACGCGCCGATCGACCTCTACTCACTTCGCGGCAAGCTCCTCACCGAGGCAACCTCACCGCGTCGGATCGACGAGCTGCTCGCCCCCTATTACAAGGACGGCATCACCACTCTCTGCGAGAAGATGACGCTTGACGATACCGCCTACCGCCGTCGCTTTGCTGATGACGGGGAATATGACCGCACGCTCCGCGCGGCACTCGACTGTCTCGATTTTGCCAAGCTGGAGGCGGGAAAGACCCAACTGAAGCGCTATTTTGAGGGGATGGTTGCCCCGGGTGATCTGCTGTTTGACATTGGATACAGCGGGCGCGGCGAGGCAGCGCTTTCCCGTCTGCTCGGCTACCCTGTGGACGGTGCCTACGTGCACAGCAACACGCAGGCGCTTGCCATGCGCGCACGCCAGCAGGGCTTTGAAACCGAGTGCTTTTACGGCGTCAAGCCGCGCATCACGGGCGTGATCCGTGAGCACGTGTTCATGAAGCTCGCGCCGTCGGCAGTGGGCTACCGCGCGGTGGGGGACACCCTTGAGCCGATCTTTGAGGACGTCCGCATCAACGCCACCACGCGTCTTTTCACCGAAATCCTGCAGGGGGCTGCGCTCGACTACGTGCGCGACCTGTGCACGATCTTCGGGCGCGATCGCAAGCAGCTGCTCTACCGTCGCGAGGACCTTGCCCATAGCTTTGAGGCGTATCTCCACGGCGCAAAGCCGCTCGACCGCAGACTCTTTGCATGCGTGATCTTCGAGGACGAAATGGGCTACGGCAAGGCATTTTCTGCGCTCGATTTCTGGGAGCGTGATCTTGCCGCCTGCCGACTCGGTGTTTCCGACCTCTCTGCCTACACGCAGGATCAGAAGCTGCGCGAAACCTTCATGCCCTATCCGCGCTGGAAAAAGGCGCTCTGCTATCTCATTCTCGACCGAGGGCATTTCCTCGGCAGCCTGAAAAAGCTGTTCAAAAAGTAAATCGTAACGCCGCCCCGAGGATTTCCTCGGGGCGGCCGTTTTGCGCAACGCGATGCGCTTACAGGCAGATGTCAAGCCCCCCTTATGTTCTCGTCTCTTTTTGATCTTTTTCGGCGCAAATCTTGACTTTTCGGAGATTGTGTTGTATAATATTAAGATGAGATAATTTCGGCTTCGTGCAGATGCGCGGGGTCTGAAGGGAGATCCTGTTTGATGAGTGAAAGAAAGCTTCTGCCACCCGAGGAGGTGGCGGCACAGCAAGAATATATTGCGCGGATGCGTGCCGAAAACGAGGCGTACGCCGCGCAGAACGGAGCCGTGCGAGGCGCGTTTGTGCTCACCTTCGGGTGTCAGCAGAACGAGGCGGATAGCGAAAAGATCGCGGGGCTTTGCGAGGCGATGGGATATGAGATCGTCGGCACCCCCGAGGACGCCGAGTTGATTATGGTCAACACCTGCGCCATCCGCGAGCACGCCGAGCAAAAGGCGCTCTCGATCGTGGGGCAGTATAAGCATCTCAAGGCAAAGCGTCCCTCGCTTGTGATCGGCGTTTGCGGATGCATGGTCACGCAGGAGCACCGCAAGGACGAGATCAAGCACCGTTATCCTTACGTCGATTTCGTGTTCGGCACGTCCTCGCTCCACCGCTTTCCGCAGCTGCTTTGCGAGAAGCTGGAGAAGGGGCGTCGCCTGTTCTGCCCCGAGGAGAGCGAATATCGCGTTGCCGAGGGTCTGCCGATCCGCCGCGAGAGCAGCTACCGCGCATGGGTCTCGATCATGTACGGCTGCAACAATTTCTGCTCCTATTGCATCGTGCCCTACGTGCGCGGACGCGAGCGGAGCCGTGAGCCTGCCGAGATCATCCGCGAGGTCGAGGAGCTGGTGCGTCGCGGATACCGAGATATCACCCTGCTCGGTCAGAACGTCAATTCCTACGGCAAGGATGCGGAAGATGACTTTGATTTTGCTGACCTGCTTGCCGCGCTCGACGGCATTGAGGGCGATTTCTTGTTGCGTTTTATGACCAGCCATCCAAAGGATGCCAGTCGCAAGCTCATCGACGTCATGGCAAGCTCGCGCCACATCGCGCACCAATTCCACCTGCCCATGCAATCGGGCAGCGACGCGATCCTTCGCGC
The DNA here is from genome assembly GCA_905201895.1 of uncultured Eubacteriales bacterium. Taxonomy (GTDB): domain Bacteria; phylum Bacillota; class Clostridia; order Oscillospirales; family CAG-272; genus UMGS1865. Next base: position 14,274 of record CAJKPX010000035.1, read on the forward strand.
CATGAACCGACACTACGACACCGCGCGCTATCTCGACACCGTGGATTATCTGCGTGCGCGCATCCCCGACGTCACCATCACCTCGGACATCATCGTAGGCTTCCCGGGCGAGACCGACGCCGATTTTGAGGCAACGCTTACCATGCTCGAGCGCGTGAAATTCGACATGCTCTATTCGTTTATCTATTCGCCGCGCAAGGGAACGCCCGCCGCCGAGTGGGAGCAGGTTGACCCTGCCGTCAAGAGCGCACGCTTTGCGCGTCTGCTCGAGGTGCAGAACGCGATCGCCGTCGAGCGCAATCAGCCGCTCGTTGGCAAAACGCTTCGCGTGCTCTGCGACGGCGTGAGCAAGAACAATCCCGCGCTCTATGCGGGGCGCACCGAGGGCAACAAGATCGCCTTTTTCGAGGGCAAGCCCGAGGACACGGGACGCTACGTGGATTTCCTCGTTGAGCGTGCCGACGCCTTCGCACTCTACGGAAAGCGGGTGACCGAATGAATTATCAGGATATCAACGCCGAAACGATTGACCGATGGGTCGAGGAGGGCTGGGAGTGGGGACAACCGATCTCCCACGAGACCTACCTTCGCGCCGTCGAGGGCGAATGGGACGTGCTGCTTACCCCCACAAAGCCCGTGCCGCACGCATGGTTTGGCGAGCTTCGCGGCAAGAAGATTCTCGGTCTTGCGTCGGGAGGCGGACAGCAAATGCCGATCTTTGCGGCGCTCGGAGCCGAATGCACCGTGCTGGATTATTCCCCCCGTCAGCTTGAGAGCGAGCGCATGGTGGCACAGAGAGAGGGTTACGATATCCGCATGATCCGCGCCGACATGACAAAGCCCCTGCCGTTTGCCGACGGTGAATTTGATCTGATCTTCCACCCCGTATCAAACTGCTATATCGCCGAGGTCAAGCCGCTCTTTTGCGAGTGCTACCGCGTGCTGCGCTCGGGCGGTGCGCTGCTTTCGGGGCTTGGAAACGAGGTGAACTATCTGGTCAACGACGACGAGCGTACCATCGTCAACCGCATGCCCTTCAATCCGCTCAAAAATCCCGAGCAGATGGAGGAGCTGCAGAGAGAGGACTGCGGCGTGCAGTTCTCGCACACGGTCGAGGAGCAGATCGGCGGTCAGCTTGAGGCGGGCTTTCTGCTCACGCATATCTTCGGTGACACCAACGGAGAAGGGTATCTGCACGAGCTTGGGGTGGAATGCTATCTTGCAACCCGTGCGGTCAAGCCCTGACAAATCATATTTTTCGTAAAAAAGTAAAAAAACGATCACAACCGGAAAGGATAAATTACCATGGAAATTTTTGAACTCGCCGCAGAGCTCGGCAAAAAGCTCAAGGACGATAGCCGTCTGATCGCGCTCGAGACCGCAAAGGCGGCATACGAGAAGGACCCCCAGCTGCAGAAGTATATGCTCGAATATGACGTTCAGCAGAAGGCAATGCAGAGAGAGGTTGCAAAGCCCGAGCGTGATCTCAATTTCATTGAGGTTATCCAGAAGCGCATCGACGATCTTTACGCGCTCATCACCTCCAACCCCACCTTTGTTGAGCTCAACCGCGCGCAGGCAGAGGTCAACGAGCTGATGAACAGCGTCAACCAAACGATCATGACCCAGATCACGGGTGAGGAGCCGAGCGGATGCACGCATAATTGCAGCACCTGCAGCGGCTGCCACTGATTGAGAAGCCTCCTATGAATCTGCAGGAATTGAGAGCACGGATCGCCTCGCGCGATTCGCTCAAGAGCGAGCAGGAGGTGCTTTTTCAAAAAGAAACCGAGCTGCGTGAGCGCCTTCGTCGCGAGGGGCTGAATCTGCAATACGAGCAGTCCGACGTGGAGGAGATGGAGAGCACGAATCTCAAATCCATTTTCTACACCGTGATCGGCAAAAAGGAAGAGCGCCTCAACCGCGAGATCTGCGAGGCGGAGGAAGCACGCGCACAACACGATCGCACGAAATCCGAGCTGGAGGAAGTACAAAAACGCATTCAGCAGATCGAGAGAGAGCTGCGCGGCATCAAGCAAGCCGAGGCAGACTACAAAAAAACCATTCTCGAGCTGTCGGCAAGAATTGAGGCGGTCAAGCCGTTGATGTCTGCCGACGATGTTGGTACGTTGGAGATCATCCGCCGTGAGCTTGATGAGCTGTCGGCGCGGCAGGATTACTATGCCCGCGTCACCGAGGCGGGCAAGGAGCTTTCGCGATGCCTTGCGTCGGTTTGGGATGCTCTGCGTGAGTATGTGTATGTCGTCAGACACGAGAGTATTTTTGCGCGGCAGGAGCATCGCAACGAGATGGAAGCCCGTCGCGGACTCGCCATGCTTGCGGCAGAGCGCTTTTCAAAGGTGCTTGCCGAGGACGCAGAGCTTGTTGGCGACCGTTGCATCGACCTCTCCGACCTGGATAACACGATCCGACGTGCCGAGATCCATACCTACAACAACACCCCCGCCGCCGATCGGTTTGTTCCGGACGTGCCGAGTCTCGACTTGAACGCCGCGGCGATCCTTGCCGACATAGAAAAGAGGACCGCACGGCTGGAGCGTCACCGCGCCGACATGGAGCAACGGCTTTCAGACCTGCTCCGAAAATATCAGACAACGTAAAAAAGACTCATAGAGTCAAAACGCTATAAAAAGGAGAATGCGCCATGACCCCCATGATGGAGCAATATTTTCAGATCAAGGAGCAATACAAGGATTATCTCCTGTTTTACCGTCTCGGAGATTTCTACGAGATGTTCTTTGACGATGCCATCCTCGCCTCGCGTGAGCTGGAACTGACGCTCACAGGGCGTGATTGCGGCGAGGCGGAGCGTGCGCCGATGTGCGGCGTGCCGTTTCATTCGTCCGAGGGGTATATCGGCAGACTGATCGAGAAGGGCTATAAGGTTGCGATCTGTGAGCAGACCGAGGACCCATCCACCGCAAAGGGGCTGGTGCGCCGCGAGGTGATCCGCGTGGTCACACCCGGCACCCTGATCGAAACCAACCTGCTCTCCGAGCAGAAGAACAACTATCTCTGCGCGCTCTATATGGGCGAGTTTGAGTTTGGCGTCTGCTTTGCCGACATCTCCACCGCGCAGGTTTATGCCACCACCTTTGACGGCAACAACATGGAGGCGCGCCTGCGCAACGAGCTCGGAACCTATGCACCGCGCGAAATTCTTTGCAATCTCAAGCGCGTCAACATGGGTGAGGTGGGCGATTTTATCCTCTCGCACCGCGACATGATGCTCAATGACGGTCAGGGCGCACGCTTTGACGCGACGCTTTGCCGCGAGGCGGTCAAGGCACAGTTCGGCGAGCAGCTTCGCCCCGAAATTCTCGACGATAAGGCGCTTTGCATGGCGGTTGGAGCGGTGCTCTCCTATCTCTCCGACACCGAAAAGAGCGACCTTTCCTATATCAAGGAGCTCACCGTTTACACCGACGGGCAGTTTTTGGAGATGGACGTCAACTCTCGTCGCAATCTGGAGCTCACCGAGTCGATGCGCACCAAGGAGAAAAAGGGCTCACTGCTCTGGGTGCTCGACAAAACCAAGACCGCACCCGGCGCGCGTATGCTGCGCAAATGGGTGGAGCATCCCCTGCTTTCCACCTCGGCGATCACCGAGCGTCAGGGCGCGGTGGAGGAGCTTTGCGGCAGCTTCATGCTCCGCGAGCAGCTTGCACAGGAGCTCTCTCACGTGCTCGACCTTGAACGTCTGATCACGCGCATCGTTTACGGCAGCGCAAACGGCAAGGACCTGCGTGCGGTGAGCAACACTGCCGAGGTGCTCCCCGAGGTGCGTGAGCTGCTCACCACCTGCAAGAGCGACCGCCTGCGTCGCATCTGTGAGGAGCTGGACCCTCTGCTCGACGTGCACACACGCATCAACGAGGCGATTCGCGAGGACGCCCCCTTCTCGATCCGCGAGGGCGGCATTATTGCCGACGGCTACAACAAGGACGTGGACTATCTGCGCTCGGTGATGTCGGACGGCAAGAGCTGGCTGGACAAGCTCGCCGAGGAGGAGCGTGAGGCAACCGGCATCAAAACGCTCAAGGTCAGTTACAACAAGGTGTTCGGCTACTATATCGAGGTCACCAAATCGCTGGTCTCGCAGGTGCCCGACCGCTACATCCGCAAGCAGACGCTTTCCAACTGCGAGCGCTATATCACCCAGGAGCTCAAGGACCTGGAGGGCACGATCCTCGGCGCGGCAGATAAAATCTGTGCCCTGGAATACGAGCTTTTCCAAGAGGTTCGCAACTTTGTTTCCGAGCAGAGCGCGCGCATCCAGAAAACCGCCGCCCTGCTTGCCGAGCTCGACGTTTATCTCTCGCTTGCAACGGTTGCAAGCAAAAATCAGTACGTTCGCCCCGAGGTTGACGAGAGCGACGTGATCGAAATTCGCGACGGCAGACACCCCGTGGTTGAGCAGTTTGTCAAGGACACCTATTTTGTGCCCAATGACGTCACGCTTGACACGGGCAAGAATCGACTCATGCTCATTACGGGACCCAACATGGCAGGTAAATCGACCTATATGCGCCAGGTCGCGCTCATCACGGTGATGGCGCAGATCGGCTCGTTCGTGCCCGCATCCGAGGCACGCATCGGCGTGGTGGACAAGGTGTTCACGCGCGTGGGCGCGTCGGATGACCTCGCGTCGGGGCAGTCGACCTTCATGCTGGAAATGAACGAGGTTTCCTATATTCTCAAGAATGCAACGCGCAAGAGCCTGATTATCTATGATGAGGTCGGTCGCGGTACCTCCACATTCGACGGCATGAGCATCGCGCGTGCCATCGTGGAGTATACCAACAGCCGTAAGATCGGTGCGAAAACGCTCTTTGCCACGCACTACCATGAGCTCACCTCGATGGAGGAGGAGTTCGAGGGCGTGGTCAACTATAACATCGCCGCCAAGAAGCGCGGTGATAGCATCACCTTCCTGCGCAAGATCGTGCGCGGCTCCACCGACGATAGCTACGGCATCGAGGTGGCAAAGCTCGCAGGGCTCCCGAATGAGGTCATCAAGCGCGCACGCGAGATTCTCGCCTCGGTTGAGGAGACCTCCAAGGCGATCGCGGATAGCGTGGAGGGCGGCATCGGTGCCAAGAAAAAGCCCGTCGAGCGGGACGATACCCTCATCTCCTTTGACGATTGCATCAACGAGCAGGTGATCGCCGAGCTCAAGGCGGTCGACCTCAACACCCTCTCGCCCTTTGAATGCATGTCCTTCCTGTTCGATCTCAAAAAGCGATTGCAGTAAGGTAAAAAAGGACGCGCCAAAGGGAACTTTTGAAAAAAGTTCCCTTTGGAAACCCTCAAAACCTTTTGAGCAGGAGAATGGATTTATATCATGAGATTGATCTATTTTCTTGCCACATATAGAAATGCTTGAAAGTTTGGAAGGGGTGTGGGGAAACTGTTTCAACAGTTTTTCCACGAAAAAACGCGTCCCCAAGCAGGCAGGGTAGTGGTCCCTGACTGCTAACGGCAGTACCTGAGGAAAGCGCGAACCAACACTCCCTTGCCACATATAAAATTGCTTGAAAGTTCTTGAGGGGTGTGGGGAACTTCTTTCAGATAGGCTTCATTAACGTAACAAGAAAAACGTATGCAAAAGTTTTTTCGCAT
>CAJKPX010000036.1 GCA_905201895.1 uncultured Eubacteriales bacterium
CCCCCGCCAAGGCGGAGGAACCGAAGCCTGCTCCTGTCAAGGCGGAAAAGCCTGCGGAGGCAGCTGCTCCCGCGCCCAAGGCAGAGGCACCCGTTAAGACCGAGGCACCCAAGGCAGAAAAGACCGCAGAGGTCCGTCCGCAGAACGGCACCCCCGCACCTGCCGCAGCAGCAAAGCCCGCAGCTCCCGCGATCCCGCCCGTGAAAAAGGCGCCGACCGCTCGTCAGCCCTACACAGGCAATCCGTACCGTCCGCAGCAGAACGGCATTGCTCCCAATCTCACGGCAGCACAGCGCCCTGCTCCCACCAATCCCGCAGCGGCACAGCGCCCCGCTCCCTCCAGACCCGCTGCTCCCGCAGGACGTCCGCAGCAGGGTGGCTTCGGCGGCAATCCCACGGCTCCCCGCAGCACGGGTGGCTTTGGAACGGGATTTGGCGGTGCACGCCCCCAGAACGGTCCCCAGAGCCGTGACAACCGCGGTGACAGACGCCCCGATCGCGGAGGCGACCGTCGCTTTGGCGGTGATAAGGGCGATTTCGTGCAGAACGCTCCCAGAGATACCTTCAAGGCACAGCCCATCGTGCGCGGTGCCTCCTCCAATATGAACCCCGACGGAACCCGAAAGGGTCCCCGCGTGATCGACACGCACACCTCGTCGGTCGACCTCTCCAAATACGATGAGAGACTCGACAGCTTCGTCTCCGAGCGCGACACGGGCGACCTGCGCGGCGGAAACCAGAAGCTCAAGAAGGGTGCCGCACAGACACAGCAGGGCAGCCGTCAGAACGGAAAGGGTGCAAAGGGTCGCCGCGGACAGCAGCCTGCCGCAGCACCCGCACAGAACGTCAACTACAAGCCCACGTCGGTGGAGCTCCCCGAGGAGATCGTGGTTGGTCAGCTTGCATCCAAGCTCCACGTCACCGCAGGTGAGGTTGTGAAGAAGCTGATGATGATGGGCATGATGGCAACCATCAACCAGTCGATCGACTTCGACACCGCCGCGCTCGTTGCAGACGAGTTCGGCATTGCAGCCACCCCCGAGGTGGTTGTGAGCATCGAGGAAAAGCTCTTCGACGATTCGGAGGATACCGATGAGCAGCTGCTCTCGCGTGCACCCGTTGTTTGCGTTATGGGTCACGTTGACCACGGTAAAACCTCGATCCTCGACGCCATCCGAAACACCAACGTTACCGCAGGCGAGGCAGGCGGTATCACCCAGCACATCGGTGCTTACCGCGTTAAGGTTGCGGGCAAGGATATGACCTTCCTCGACACCCCCGGTCACGCAGCGTTCACCGCAATGCGTGCGCGCGGCGCAATGGCAACCGATATTGCAATCCTCGTTGTTGCCGCAGACGACGGCGTGATGCCTCAAACGGTTGAGGCGATCAACCACGCAAAGGCGGCAGGTATTGATATCGTGGTGGCAATCAACAAGATGGATAAGCCCACCGCAAATCCCGACAACATCAAGCAGGAGCTCACCAAATACGGCCTCGTTCCCGAGGAATGGGGCGGTGACGTGATCTGCGTTCCCGTTTCGGCGCTCACCCGTCAGGGCATCGACGATCTGCTTGAGAGCGTGCTGCTCGTGGCAGAGGTCAAGGAGCTCCGTGCAAACCCGAACCGCCATGCAAAGGGTATTGTCATCGAGGCAAAGCTCGACAAGGGCAGAGGCCCCGTTGCAACCGTTCTCGTGCAGAACGGTACACTCCGCGGCGGAGATATCATCATCGCAGGCACCTCGGTTGGACGCGTGCGCTCGATGACAGACCACAACGGCAGACTCGTCAAGGAGGCAGGTCCCTCTGTTCCCGTTGAGATCACAGGTCTTTCCGAGGTTCCCTCGGCAGGCGACGAGATTCAGGCGGTTGAGGACGAGAGAATGGCAAGAACGCTCGCCGACCAGCGCCGCGACAAGGCGAAGGAGGACGTATTCAAGGCAAATGCACGCGCCAACCTCAACGATCTGTTTGCACAGATTTCGGACGGCGTGAAGGACCTCAACATCATCGTCAAGGCAGACGTGGACGGCTCGGTGGAGGCGGTCAAGGCATCGCTGCTCAAGCTCTCCAACGAGGAGGTCAAGGTCCGCGTGATCCATGCGGCGGCAGGCGGTATCACCGAGGGTGACGTCACCTTCGCGGCAGCCTCCAACGCCATCATCGTCGGCTTTAACGTGCGTCCCGACAAGAGCGCCCTCGATTCGGCAGAGCGCCAGAACGTTGAGATCCGCACCTATCGCGTCATTTACGAGTGCATCGAGGAGATCGAGGCTGCAATGAAGGGTATGCTCGCGCCCAAGTTCCGCGAGAACCTGCTCGGTCACGCCGAGGTGCGCCAGACCATCCACGTGCCCAACGTGGGAACCATTGCGGGCTCCTATATTCAGGACGGTAAGATCACCCGTCAGTCGCAGATCCGCGTGGTGCGCGACGGCATCGTGATCTTTGAGGATAAGATCTCGTCGCTCAAGCGCTTCAAGGACGACGTGCGCGAGGTTGCAAGCGGCTATGAATGCGGTGTTGGTTTGGAGAAATTCAATGACATCAAGGTTGGCGACATCCTTGAGGCATTCATCATGGAGCAGATCCAGCCCGAATAAGCGGCGGATCGTGTTCGCCTTATGATCAAAAAAAGAAACCGAAACGGAAAGGACGTGATCCCCATGCATTATGAAAAATCCTGCGGCGCGCTCGTTTTGCGACGCGATGAGGACGGAAAAGCCTATATCCTCATGATTCGCCACAAGGCAGGGGGCCACCGCTCCTTCCCCAAGGGTCACATGGAGCGCGGAGAAACCGAATATATGACCGCTGTGCGCGAGGTTTTTGAGGAGACCGCCGTGCAAATCCGCATCGACTCGGATTTCCGTGAGACCGTGCATTATCATCCCCTGCCGGGCGTTTCCAAGGAGGTTGTTTACTTCCTCACTGAAACCACGCAGAAGGATATCCACCCCCGTCAGGGCGAAATCGCTCAAGTGGAGTGGGTCCCGCTCAACGAGGCAGAGCGCTCGCTCACGCACGAGAACGACAAAACCGTGCTCCGTGCCGCCTTGAAAAAGCTGCGTGCAGACGGCGTGCCCGTTAACGCCTGACCCCAAAGCAAAAGCTCGGCAACCGAACCATACGAGACCTTCCCGCATATCCTTTCAGTAGTCTACACCCACATCCAAGAAAGGAGTTGCGCTGTTATGAAAATGTTCGTTTGGAAGGCGCCTGCCCTGCTCGCTCCGCTCCTGCGGCGTCTGTTCGTGAGGAACGGAAATCAAAAAGACCGCAAAAAATGAAGAAACCCACCCGCGCGGGCGTGACACTCGTCTCCCCGCACCACCCTACATCAGAAAGGACGTGTAACCTATGCGCTACAAAATCAGACTCGATACCATGGCAGACATCAACCGCTTCGTTGGCATCGCAACCAAGTATTCCGGTAAAATCTCGCTCACCGATGGTGATAACTTCACCGTAAACGGAAAATCCCTCCTCGGCGCAATGTATACCTTCGAGTGGGATCAGATCTTCTGTGAATCCGAAAACGAAATCTATCACCTCATCAAGGACTTCATCGTCGGCGACTCCGAGCCCGTGGAGAATTGATAGGGCTTATGGTTTATGCAGGGGGAGAGGACCCTTCTTGAAAGAAGGGTCCTCTCCCCCTGCACCCCCTCTCCCCCAAGAACTTTCCCGAAAAAAAGGAGAAAGCGTCAAGGGGGTATTTTTTGTTTCAAGAATTTGCCGACGCATTTTATCTTGACACAACAAAATGAAATATCATGTTGTAGGGACCGGCGCAATGCTCGCAAAGCGACATTGCCATGGAGCGCAGCGGAATGTGATCCTCTGACGGTCCGCTATGAGAAAAAATAACCGTAAAATAATGTATTTTCAGATTGCGCAATGCCAAACGATCCATAATATCGGATCATAAACATGTTATACGATTGTAATTCTTCATAACGGACCGTCGAGGACGCCGGTCCCTACAAGGTTTCGGGTATATTTTGGGAATAACAAAGGCGAGGTTCTACGGTATTCCATGCGTTTGTGATTTGCACACAAACAGACAAAACATCCCCTCTATGAGTCATCCTGAGCATAGAACGCGCAGCGTTATGCGAAGTTTTGCGGAGTGTTGAACGGAGCAAAACCGAGGAGCGCAGCGACGATGGGATCTATTATGGATTGCTCTTGGCTTGCCAAAGGAAGTGTTGCATTTTTGAGAAGATGTTTCCGGATTCTTCGCGCGCTCACGCGGCTCAGAATGACCCCAAAAGGTGACAGAGGCGTGGTTCTATGATAATCCTCGCCTTTTTCTTTTTTCCATTTTTCTTCAAAAAATAATTTCTGTGCCTTGAAATAAAAAACACCCCCTTGCTGTTTTTTCTTTCCTTTGAAAAGTTTTTGAAAGAGGGAGGGGTGCGGGGAGGGAGAAAACTTTTGCAAAAGTTTTCTCCCTCCCCGCAAAAAAATAATCCTCCCCAAAAAAGAGCGTTGACAATCCGTAATCTGCATGATATAATAGAGGCAGAAGCACCAATGAAATGCCGCACAGGAGTCAGCGGCGACAAAAAAGGAGGAAATACATGAAAAAGCCGATCGTTTGTTCCCTGATGCTGATTTTGGCGGTTCTGCTCTGCACGCTTGGCGCTGCGGCGCTCGGTGAGCCGTCGGAAAACGATATATCAGAAAGCGGCACGTGGGGGGACATCACCTGGAGCTATCATTTCTACGAGAAAACGCTCACGATCTCGGGCGAGGGAGCGATCCCCGATGCCGTCTATCGCAAGGACGATTATTCGTGGGATACGCGCCCCTGGAGGGGCTATTGCGGCTCGATCACCACGGTCATCGTGGAGAGTGGGGTCACCGATATCGGCGACAACGCCTTTCGCGGGATGTATAACCTGGATCTGGTCGTGCTTCCCGAGAGCCTGACCGAAATCGAGGACGGCGCGTTTTACAACACCCAATCGCTTGAGCAGATCCACATTCCGCGCGGCGTAAAGACGATCGGAGACGAGGCGTTTTGTGAGAGCGGACTTCGCGAGATCGTTTTTGCGGAGGACTCCGAGCTGAACAAGATCGGAAAGGAAGCGTTCATGTCCTGCCGGGAGCTTGTCTCCGTTGAACTGCCCGACAGCCTGACCCTGCTCGGCGATTACGCCTTTTGGTGTTGTGATGCACTCACCTCGCTCAAGCTTTCCGCAAGCCTGCAGGAGGTGTCCTACCATTCCTTTGCGTCCTGTAAGTCGTTGACCGAGCTGGTGATCCCCGAGGGGGTGAAGAAGATCGACGGCGTGGCTTTTTACGGCTGCACCGCGCTCACCGAGCTACATATTCCCGCGAGCGTGGAGATCATCTATGACAGTGCGTTCGGCAACTGCACCGCGCTTGAAACCGTCACCTTTGCCGAGGGAAGCAGGATCGACCTGATCGGCTATCGCTCGTTTGAGAATTGCGAGCTGCTCCATAGCTTTGTTCTCCCCGAGAACGCTCCGCTCACACAGGTTGGCAGCAAGGCGTTCATGGGCTGCAAGAGCCTGACCGAATTCCACCTGCCCGACACAGTCGTGATCCTTGGAGAATCGGTGTTTGAGGGGAGCGGACTCACCTCCGTCACCCTGCCGAAATCGCTTGACGGGATCAGAAAACGCACCTTTGCCGAGTGCAAATCGCTCACGAGCGTCGCGCTCCCCGAGCGGCTTGAGCGCATTGAGGACGAGGCATTCCTGAACGCTGCGATCTCCGAGCTCACCCTCCCCGAGAGCCTGACCCACATCGGTGAAAGAGCCTTTTCGGGCTGCCGCTTTGAAACGGTCACGCTGCCCGACCGTGTTACCCACGTTGGCGAGGGGGCGTTTGCCGCCAATCCCAACCTCAACGAGCTCCAATTTCCCGCCGCCACGGTGTTGATCGGCTATCGCGTGGTTGAGAATTGCCCTCGGCTGGAGATGATCGAGGTGGACGACGGCAACGCGGTCTACCACAGCTCCAAAAACTGCCTGATCCGCACCGACCGTCATGAGCTGATCGCGGGCTGCAAAAACAGCACGATTCCCGACGACGGAACCGTCACCGTGATCGGGGAATACGCCTTTGCGGGCAGCGCGGTCACGCGTATCATGATTCCTTATTGCATCACCAAGATCAACATGTTTGCATTCCGCGACTGCACGCGGCTGCACTCGGTCACCTTTCCCACCGACCACCGTCTGGAGGTGATCGGCGCACGCGCATTCACGGGCTGCACCGCGCTGGAGCGGATTTCGCTGGTCAACTGCAACAAGCTCGTTGAAATTGCCTACGGCGCCCTCTCGGAGTGCTCCCGCTTGACGGAGGTGGCTCTGCCGAGTGCTCTTTCCACGATCGGCAGCTACGTCCTGCGCAATTGCGGCTCGCTCGAGCGCGTGATCTACTGCGGCTCACCCGACGGCTGGGAGAGCATTTCCAAGAGCTCGGATTGGGACGAGGGCGCAGGGGAATATGCCTTCTCTCTGCACAATTACGTCCGCCGGAGCACGGGCAACGAGATGCACGAGAGCACCTGCAAGGCATGCAAGGATATGCAGCTGGAGGAGCATGTCTTTGGCGAATGGACCGAAAAGGACGCCACCAAGCACAAAAAGAGCTGCTTCTGCGGCGAGGTGATCTACGAGGACCACAGCTGGAACGAGCAGGATCATTGCGCGGTCTGCGGCGTTGAGAAAACGCTCAAGGGACGCGTTGGCTGCTTCGGATCGCTTTCGGGCAGCGCAATGCTTGCCATGCTGATCTGCGGCGCAGTTGCGCTCGTGAGCGGCAAGAAGCGACGCAGCACAGAGGCGTGAGCGTCAACAAAAACCGAATAGAAAAAGGGTGTCTCCAATGCAAATTGCATTTGGCAGACACCTTTTTTGTAACCAATTGATGGAAAAAGCGACTGAATGGGTGAGGGGTGTTGCACGTTTTGCGGCACGTGTTGACAAATCCGCTCAAATTTGGTATAATCATAGTGGTAGTATGCTGATTTCATGCGCCGCTCGATCTGACAGAAAAAACTCATCGGACGCCGCAACACGAAAGGAGACAGTTATGCTCAAAAAATTCAAAAAAACGCTGCTTGTATGCACACTTGCGCTTGCCATGCTGCTCACGGTCGGCGCGCTTGTGATCACAACGCTTGGCAACTCAAGCTCGGTGGGAGAGCTTGATTGGACGTTTGACGATGCCACGGGAACACTCACGGTCACGGGCAAGGGTGAGATGGAGAATTTCACCGTGACGGTAGGCAGCGAGTGGTGGAGCGTGGAGGAGGTCGACACCCGCCCCTGGAAGGACGTCCTTGCATCGGTCAAAACAGTTACAATCGGCGAGGGCGTAACGAGCATTGGCAGAATGGCCTTTTTGGGCTGCCCGAAGCTGGAGCAGGTCAACCTGCCGTCCACGCTTGAAACAATCGGTGAATATGCCTTTTCCGTAAGCGCGCTGCCCGCAATTTCTCTGCCGTCGGGCGTGGCACGTATCGAGGCAGGCGCATTCTCGAACTGCTCAAAGCTGACCCGCGTGTCCTTTGCGGAGCAAGCCAAGCTCACCTATCTCGGTGACGTTGCCTTCCAAGCCTGCAAAAATCTCACCTCGATCTCGCTTCCCGACAGCCTGCCCGAAATGGGGCAGGGCGTGTTTTCTGCCTGTGACGCGCTCTCCGAGGTCACGCTCCCCAAGGGGCTCAAGAGGGTTGCCGACAGCAGCTTCTCAGGGTGCAAATCGCTCCGTGGCATCACACTTCCCAACGGTGTGACCGAGATCGGCAAATATGCCTTCTATCATTCGGCTTTGGAGAGCATCACGCTTCCCAACAGCTTGGAAGTGATTGACGAAAAAGCATTTTTGCGCAGTGCGCTGACCGCAATCAAGCTGCCCGTGAGCCTGAAGGAGATCGGCTCCGAAGCATTTTCGGAGTGCGTGGCACTCAAAGCTGTCACGGTTTTCGACGGCAGCTCCCTGCAGGTCATTGGAAATGCGGCGTTTTCCAAGTGCACGGCTCTGGAGGCCGTTGACTTTCCCCTCAGCTCCGCGCTCACCTCGATCAACCAGCTCGCATTTTCCGGATGCACGAGCCTGAGGTGGATCAATCTTCCCGAGGGCGTGCAAAGCATCGGAAGCACCGCGTTCGGAAGCTGCGCCGCGCTTGAGAGCGTCACGCTGCCGTCCTCGCTCTCCAAGCTCGGAGAATACGCATTTTCGCACTGCACCGCACTGCAGAGCATCACGATCCCCAAAAACGTGAAGGTCATTGCGCTCGGCACCTTCACGTCCTGCACATCGCTCAAAAGCGTGGTCCTGTCGGAGGGATTGGAGCACGTCAAGGGCAACGCCTTTCAGGATTGCCCGATTCAGAGTCTGACGCTGCCGAGCTCGCTGATCGGCATTGACGGCATGGCGTTCTACTGCGATGCGCTCACAGAGCTGCACATTCCCGCAGGGCTGACGCATATCGACACGTGGACCTTTGACTGTCCGTTGCTTGAGCGGATCACCGTAGCAGAGGGCAATCCTACCTATCACGCGGCAGGGAACTGCCTGATCGAAACCGCAACGGGCAAGCTGATCAAGGGCTGCAAAAGCAGCGTAATTCCCGCCGACGGAAGCGTGAGAAGCATCGGAGAGGGCGCCTTTGCGGGCGTTGGCATCACCGAGGTCACGATTCCCGCATCGGTCACCCGCATCGACGATTTTGCATTCAGTGAATGCAAGGCGCTCGAGCGTGTCACCTTTGCCGAGGGAAGTCAGCTCACCTCTGTCGGAGCCGGTATCCTCCGCGATTGCACCGCACTCACCGAGCTCTCGCTCGCCAACTGCACCAAGCTTGCGCGCACCGGCTTTTCGATGCTTCGTTCCTGCACCGCGCTTGAGCGCGTCACGCTGCCCGCGAGTCTGACCGAAATTGACAAAAACGCCTTTTACGGATGCACAAGCCTCTCCGAGCTGATCTTCTGCGGTAGCGAGGCAGAATGGGCTGCCGTGCAAAAGGGCAAGGATTGGGATCGCTTTGCGGGCGAATACACCGTCACGTATCAAAATAATCATTAAGCATCACAAGAAAGCCCCGACGCAGATCGACTCGGCGTTTTCCGCGAAAACGCAACTATGTACGCAAAAAAAGAAAGAAAAAGGGAACAGCACTATGAAAAAGATCAGTATTTCAATCGGACGTCTGCAAAAAATTTACGGTGACCGCCGCGCGCTGGAGATCGCCGCCGAGATCGGCTGCGACGCCGTGGATTTCAACCTCACGGGAATATTCGACTACCGCCGCGAGGGCAACGTCTATGCCGAGGGTGATGCCGCCGTGGAGGCGTATTTCTCGGAGCTTGCCGCGCATGCCAAGTCACTCGGCATCGAGGTCTGGCAAACGCACGGACAGATCAAGGGATTTGTCAACGATCCCGCGCTCGACGATGCGTTGATCGAAAACGCGCGTCTGGACTGCATCGCAACGCGTGCGCTCGGTGCGCGCTATTGCGTGGTCCACACCACCACCTCGATCCACATGGGTGCCAACCCCGACCCCGCCCTCATGCACGCGCTCAACTACGACATGTTCACGCGCATTCTGCCCCACGCACGCCGCGAGGGAATCGTGATCGCAACCGAAACCTTTGGCGACGCGCCCCAGCTCGGCTGCTGCGACTTTTTCGGCAACCTGCATGAGTTTATCAAGGGCTACTACCGCGTGCTCGGCGCCCCCGAGGACTATTCCGATTGCTTTAAGGTCTGCATGGATACGGGACACGTCCACAAAGCGACCCGATTTGGCAACCCCTCGGTTGGGGACGCCATCCGCCTCCTGGGCAACAACATCGTCTGCCTGCACCTGCATGACAACGATACCCTCACCGACCAGCATAAAATCCCCTTCACCTGCACCATTGATTGGGACGATACCCTCGCCGCACTCGATGAAATCGGTTACAAGGGCGTCTATAACTGCGAGGTTGTCCTCGGCAAGCATTTCGGTCCCAACTTCGAGATCGAGGAAGCCGCCTTCTGCGTCAAGGTCATGAAGAATATGCTCAAGGATAGATAAAAGATTTGCAGGGGGAGGGAGCGAAACTTTTGGCAAAAGTTTCGCTCCCTCCCCCTGCACCCCCACCCTCACTTCAAAACCTTTTCGGAAAAAGGAAAAGCGTCAAGGGGGTGTTTTTTATTTCAAGGCAAAGAATTTATTTTTTGAAGAAAAATGGAAAAAAGAAAAAAGGCGAGGATTATCATAGAACCTCGCCTCTGTCCTCTTTTTGGGTCATCCTGAGCCACGAAGTGTGCGAAGGATCTTGTAGCTTCTTCTCCCAAATGCAACATTCCATTTGGCAAGCCAAGAGCTATTTTTTATAGATCCCATCGTCGCTACGCTCCTCGGTTTTGCTCCGCTGTCCGCTCCGCAAAACTTCGCATAACGCTGCGCGTTTTATGCTCAGGATGACGCATAGAGGGGGCGTTTTTTGTATGTAGGACAACCCATAGAAGGAGCGTTTTTTGTATGTAGGATGGCTTATGGGGGAGAATGTGTATCGAAAAATATTGGATAACCGATAGTATTACCTTTTTCCCTTTCCACGGGTCATTCTGAACCTAAAAGCGCAAGCGCTTTTTGCGTGTTGAAGAATCTTGAAACCTTCTTTCAGAAAAGTTAGAAGATCCTTCGGGGCTTCGCACCCTCAGGATGACTCCGGAAGATGGTTAAGTCATCCTGATAAGCCATGTTTTTTATAACAATAACAACATCTGCGCCTTGAAACACCCCCCGCCGCGTTCCACACGGGAGCGACGGCAGGGTCTTGGCGGTGCCTGCCGTCATATGGCAGTACCTGTGCGTTTCTTGATGAACCGCCCTTAACACCATAAATCCACTGCGGGAAAGTTTTTTGGGATGGGGGTGAAGGGGGAAGGACTTTTTTCCCAAAAAGTCCTTCCCCCTTCCATAATCCCCCCGCAAAACCCCCTAACCCTGCACCCCCCGCATAGCTCTCCGTTCAAAAAACTTACAAAAAATTAAAAAAATTTATAAAAAGGGGTTGCAAAGGAGAAAAAAGTGTGATATACTATGTTATGGTAAGATAAAGTAGATTGGAGAGTGGGTTTTAGCGGACCCGCTCTTAATTTTTGGATGAGAGGTAAGCCATGAAAAAGAGCAGCGGCGGCATTGTGCGCGCGGTCCGTGCGATCGCGGAGCCCCTTGCGGAGGAGCTTGGATATTTTCTCTGGGACGTGGAATACGTCAAGGAGGGCGCGGATATGTTTCTGCGCATCACGATCGACAGCGAGGAGGGCATCAACATCGAGGATTGCGAGCGGATGCACCGCGCGATTGATCCTCTGCTCGACGAGGCAGACCCGATCGAGGACGCCTACCATCTGGAGGTCTCCTCTCCCGGCATCGAGCGCGAGCTCAAGAGCGATTTCCACATCAGCGCCTGCGAGGGCTGGCAGGTGGAGGTGCGTCTCTACGCGCCGATCGACGGCTCCAAGAGCCACATCGGAGAGCTGGTTGGGCTCGACGCTGACGGCAACGTGGTGATCGAGCAGGAGGGTGGACGCCGCAGCTTTGCGCGCACCGCCATCGCAAGCCTGCGCACGCACTACGATTTCGGTGACTGCTGAAGGGTCACAAAGCAGCGGGTCGGGTCTCCCCGATCCCCAAAAACGGATACACGGTCAAAATCAATCAGATAAAAACAAGGAGCCGCAACGGGCGGTCTCCCATGCAGAAAGGATTTTTATGAGATGAACACAGAGTTTTTTACAGCACTTGACCTTTTGGAAAAGGAAAAGGGAATTCCGAAGGAATACATGATCGAAAAAATCGAGGCGGCTTTGGTGTCGGCGTTCAAAAAGGAATACGGCAACAACACCAACGTGCGCATCCTGATCGACCCCGCCAAAAAGGACGTTCGTGTTTATCAGCAAAAAGAGGTGGTTGAGGTGGTGGAAAACCCCGAAACCCAGATCTCGCTGGAGGATGCAAAGGCGATCGCAAAGAAATATAAGCTCGGCATGATGGTTGAAACCGAGGTCAAAACCAAGAACTTCCGCCGCCTGAGCGCGGCAGCAGCAAAGTCGGTAATCATCCAGGGTATCCGCGAGGGTGAGCGCCGCGTGATGCAGGAGGCATATGAGACCAAGCACGAGGAGATCATCACGGCAACCGTGAGCAAGATCGACCCCGAAAACGGCAACGTGGTGCTCGAAACCGACACCAGCCGCGCAGTGCTGCTCCGCTCCGAGCAGATCCCCGGCGAGGAATTCTACGTTGGCGACAAGATCAAGGTGTTCGTCATGGAGGTCAACAAGGAGTCGCGCGGTCCCGTTGTCACGCTCTCGCGTGCGCATGCAGGTCTTGTTCGCCGCATGTTCGAGCTCGAAATTCCCGAGATCGCAGACGGCATCGTGATGGTAAAGGGCGTGTCGCGTGAGGCAGGCTCGCGCACCAAGATTTCGGTTTGGTCGCGTGACCCCGACGTCGATCCCGTTGGCGCATGCATCGGTAACCACGGCGCGCGCATTGCCGCGATCGTGGATGAGCTGCGCGGCGAGAAGGTTGACATCGTCAAGTACAGCGAAAAGCCCGAGGAATACGTTGCAGCTGCGCTCGCGCCTGCCGACGTGATCTCGGTTTCGATCACGGGTGAGAGAGCCTGCCGCGTGCAGGTTGCGCCCGACCAGCTCTCGCTTGCCATCGGTAAGGAGGGTCAGAACGCGCGCCTCGCCGCTCGCCTGACCGGCTACAAGGTTGACATCAAGGCAGACTGATTCCCTGCCCCACAGAAACGGTATGATAAAAAAAGTGAAAAAAATCCCGATGCGTCAATGCATGGGATGCAACGAGCATAAACCCAAATCCGAGCTCTTGCGCGTGGTACGCGACCCGGAGGGCGGCATTTCGCTCGACTTCAAGGGCAAAAAATCGGGACGCGGCGCCTATCTTTGCCGCGACCTCAAGTGCCTCAAGCGTGCTCGCAAGAGCCGCCGCATTGATCGCGTGCTTGAGTGCGAGATTCCCGAGGAGGTTTGGGACACCATGGAACAGGAGATGGAAGCCAATGCCGATAACGCATAAGGCATCCGACAAAACGCGCGGTGCCCTCGGCATCTGCGCCAAGGCTCGCCGCCTGATCACGGGAACCGCCCTGATCTGCGAGGCGATGCGCTCCGAGCGAACGAGACCCCTTCTGGTGCTCGCCGCCTCGGATAATTCCGACAATACCGCAAAGCGTCTCTCCGACCGCTGCGCCTACTACGGCGTGGAGCTGGTCACGCTCGACCTCGATCGGGACGCGCTCTCGCGTTTGCTCGGAAAGAGCGGCAGCGTTGCCGCCGTTGCCGTCACCGATGAAAATTTGTGTCGGCTGGTACGAACTACATTGACAGAAAATTGATCCGACTCATCTGCGGTGGGTCGATCGGAACAATTTATGATTCCCGCGCGACTGCGGTGCGACGGGGAACGGAGGAAATATGGCAGCTAACAATCAACAATTCAAAATCACAAAGCTTGCAAAGGATCTGGGGCTCAAGAGCAAGGACCTCGTGGAGATCCTTTCTCAAAACGGCATCGAGGCGAAAACCACGCAAAAAGCGCTGGAGCCCGCCGAATTCGACCTGCTGTTTGAAACGCTGACCCGCGCGAATCAGATCACCGATATCGGAAAATATCTCGCGGGGGACACCTATATTCCCTCTAAAGTGAAAAAGCCCGCGCCCAAGCCCGCGGCGGCGCTCGCAAGCGCCCTTCGCGCGCTCAGGAGCTACGAGTCGAAGACGGAAGAAAACCCGCCGAGCGAGCTGGACAGGCAGGCGCTCGGAGAGATCGCCGAGACGGCGGAAGGGCTCCTCGGAGGCAGGTAGAACCCGCGCAGGAGCCCCTGCGGGGCGCCTGCGCCGTTTCCAGCAAGTAGCCTATCTCGTATACACGAGATAGATGGCGGCCTGGGCGCACGGCGCACCCCGCCCCGGAGCCCAGAGCCCGAAGCGGAGGCGACGCCGCCGGGCGCGCGAAGCTGCCGCAAGCTCCCCGGCCCGCGCCATGCGGGGGATGCCCCGCGCCCCTGGAAAGAGCGCCGCCCGAGCCTCCACCGCATCGGGGCGGCGGAGGATGCGAAGGATGGAGAAGATGACGAAGGTCTTGAGATACGACAACGTGCTGACCGCCCGCGTGAGCGACGCGGACTTCCGCGCGGTCTGTGAGCGCGCCGACGAGGAGGGGCTCACCCGCTCCGAGTACCTGCGCTACGTCGCCCGCATGGTCGCGGACGATGCCGAGAACGCGAAGCGCGGAGGCGTGCTGCTCGACGGACTCTCAATGCGCAGGCTCTCCCGCGAGCTCGTCAGGTGGGGGCACCACTACAACCAGGGCGTGCACGCCCTCAACTCCATCAAGTTCGCGCTGGACCACGGAAGGGGCGACCTGGAGTGGGTGTCCAGCAAGCTCGACGAGTGCGCGCTTCTGCTCGCGCAGGTCGACGAGGGTCGCTGCGAGATGGCGGGCGAGCTCGCCTCGCTCGAAGGCCGTGCCATAGTGGGCGGAGACTAGCATGCCGCTGCTGAAGCCCATAGCCGGCCACACGGGATGCGCCGGCATAAAGCACTACCTCGAGAAGGGAGGGCGCGCCCTCGGGATCATGGTCATGAACTTCGCATGGCAGGAGGAGCGCGCCTTCGAGGACGTCTCGGCCGCCCCGGCCGGGTTCGACTGGGCGGACTCGATGGACGCGACGAGGCGCGCCTGCGGCAACGACACCCCGTATCGGGGCAAGCCGGCGAGGACCTTCAAGCATTTCGTCATGTCGCCCGATCCTCAAGACGGCTTGACCGCAGACCAGGTGGCGGAGCTCGCGAGCGCCTGGGCGCTCAGGCACTTCGCCGACTTCGAGGCGGCGATTGTCCTGCACGACGACAACGAGCGCAGGATCCCCCACGCCCACATCGTCGTCAACAACACCAACCTCGCCACCGAACGCAGGCTGCAGACCCCCGACCCGCTGGAGCTCAACCGCAGCCTTCAGGATCTCGCAGAGGAACGCGGATATCGCTTCATGCGCAACGACACCGTGAGGGAGGAGGACGAGGGGCAGACGCGCAAGGCGACGCCCGCGACGCTGCAGAGCGTATACATGCGGCGCGCCGAGCGGGAGATCCAGAAAGAGGGTGGCTACTCGTGGGTCGCAGACATCCGCAACCGGGTCACGGTGGCCAAGGCGCTCGCCCGCAACGAGGACGAGTTCATGGCCGTGCTCGAGGCGCTCGAAGTGGATGTTTCGCAGAACTCGGAGAAGTCGTGGCGACGTGACTGGATCTACTCGCTTTCAGACCACCCCACCTGGCGCATCGGAGGCGAGAAGCTGGGGCTCTCCTTCGGCCAGGAGGCGCTCAGGCGGCGCTTCGACAGGATCGCCGCCTGGCACCCAGCCCCGGCGGCATCCCGACGGATACTCTCCGAAGCCGAAAGCGCCATCGAGCTGAACGACCTGTCGGAGCTGGAACGTCTCGCCGGCGCGATAGAGGCGTTCATGTCCGCGAACGCGCACAGCCTGGCAGACCTCGACAGGAGGATCGAAAGGCTCGAAGGCCGCGCCGACGGCGATTCCGCCGAACGGGCGGAAGCGCTGCGCGAGGTGCGCGCATACGCGGCGGCGAACAGGCTCCTGCCCGAAACCGCGCAGACAAGGCGGCAAAGGCAGCCGCAGGGCGAGGAAGCGCCCGTCAGGCGCGGCGACGCGAAACCGCGTAGCCGCGAGACGCAGGCACAGCAGGAACGGCGGCGAGAAAGGAGGGAGCTCCGATGAGGGTGGAGGTCGCCTACCGCGGGCGCATCGAGGCGTTCGACACCGACCGTTTCACCGAGGCGCAGCCGTTCTCGGGCAAGAGCATGCTCGCCGATCTTACGCTCGACTACGCAGACGTCGAGAAGAAGGGCCTCTGGCTCACGGCGCACTGCTACGCCGCGAACGAGGCCTACCGGACAGACGGCGGAGAGGCCCCCGAGGCGAGGCGCGAGAAGGGCTGGAGGTTCCAGCTCGCCACCCCGAGAGAGGCCGCCGGAATCGAGAGCGTCACCCTGGACGGCTCGACGGTGCTCGCGAGGCTCTTCGGCGAGCTCGTGGACGTCGCCAGGGTAGATCGCGCTTGCGCCCTCTTCGTTGGGCCCGGAGGGTCGCTCGCCAGCCGCATCGTGAGGCTGAGCGGCTACCTGGCGAACGACGACGAGAGGCTGGCGGCAAGCCAGGCGCTCATGGCGGAGGCGGTCGGCGTCACTCCGCTTACACTCGAAAGGGCGGTCGAGGCCGAAGCGGCACAGGAGGTGCCAGCAGACGACATGGAAGACGATTGGATGGAAGGATTCGGAAATGATTAAAGCGGTGTTCAGGGGAATCGGGGCGTTCGTCCGCTGGATGTTCAAGGCGGTGTTCCGGTTCATGTAGGCAAGGCGCACCTTCCAATCGCCGTTTCACGCGCAATTGCATGCGAAAAGAAGGATAATTGAGAAACGGCGCGCATTCCGTCCCTCGAGACCGATCCCTATCCAAGCACGAAAGATCGAAGCTATGAACGAAATCGCAGAAGATAATAAAAGAAAGCCCAAGCTCACCGTCGAGGAGCAGATAGAGCACCTGAAGTCCAAGGGCGTGACCTTCGAGCTGTGCGACGAGGGAGAGGCCTCTCGCATCCTCTCCGAGCAGGACCACTACTTCCGCCTCGCGGCGTACCGCGTGCTCTTTCCCAAACGGGTGGGCGGCAAGCACGACGGCGAGTATGCCGGGCTCGACTTCGGGCAACTGGTCGACCTCGCGGGGATAGACCAGGAACTGCGCAGGTTCCTGCTGCCGCTCACACTCGACGTGGAGAACGCCGCCAAGACAAAACTCGTCGAGAAAATAACCGACAATCGCAACGAGGACGGCTACTCCGTCCTCGCCGACTACCTCACGCACCTCAACCACGCCGAGCGCAACAGGCGCGAAGGCGAGATCTCGCGCTTGGAGAACGACGCCTACCTCGGACCGCTCGTCGAGCGCTATCCGCTAGACGAGATGCCGGCATGGGTGTTCCTGGAGCTGTCGTCGTTCGGCGCGTTTGCCAGCTTCTACCTCTTCTGCGCAAACCGATGGGGCGATACGGAAATGAGAGATGACCATTACCTTCTCAGGCGAGCGAATTCGCTCAGGAACGCCGCTGCCCATTCGAGCGCCGTCATCAACGGCTTGGGTATCTCCTCGGCCACGTCGACGAGATACCCCGCATCGGTCGCGAAAGCGCTCGGCGACGCAGGTGTCTCGAAGCGCCTGAGACGATCCAAGATGCGCAATCCGCGAGTGCTCCAGACGACGGTGCTCGCCTATGCCTGCAACCGTTTCGTCACCCGAGAAAGGCAGGCGAGAGCATACGACGGATTCCTGGCATTTAGGCAACGTGCAGAGGAGAACTCGGATTGGTACAGGGGGAACACGACTATCATCTCGGCATACGACTTTCTGTCAAAGGTCTTCCAGGCATGGCTGAGCCAACGGTGATACTGGTAAATCCTATATGCTCGATTTGACAAACGGGCCGCAATCACGATAATTATAGCCAGACAGAAACCTTCGGGTTTGCGGGGCGGGATCGCGAAAGCGTTTCTGCCCTATTTTTTTGCCGAAAGCAGCCTAGGGTTCCCGCTTGCCCTCGGCGAGCATTTCCTCACGTTCGCTCATGGCGCCCACCCGAATGCAGGCGTACCCCACGATCGCGCACGCCATCATCGCCATGCCGATGAAGAAGCATATGGTCGATTGCATCACACCACCTCCTCCCGCGCATACACTATCGTCCTCTCGTGCCCGTTCCACCTGCCGTAGCTGCAGGTGCAGAACGCCTTGACGCTATCCGCCTCAACGTCGACGTCGAGCACGACGTCCGCTTCGGCCAGCAGCCTCTCGAGCCAAAAGCCGAGCTCTCCGTCGTCGGCGAACTCCAGGCGCTTGTGCTCAGCGTTCGAATCCACGACGTCCGCCGCGATGACGTTCAGGCGAATGTCCCTCTCGGGTGTCTGCAGGAGAATCTCCTGATGCTCCTGCGCGAACCCCCTGTCCGAGTAGTTCGCGAATGCCGAGAACATGCTGCCGTCGTTCATGTGGTGGCCGAACATGAGAGCGAGCGGGCTGTCGATTCCCCGCCCCGCGCAGCCGGCGTCGAGGTAGGGGCATCCGTAGGGGTTCCAGCAGCGGTAGACGTCGTGGTCGAGGTAGAAGGTCGGATCGTCGGCGCTCGCCTGTACCACCGGATAGTCAATATCAGTCCCCGGGACGCTCACCCACGCCACGATGTCGGGGTTCACCGACAGCCAGAATTCCCAGTCGACCGTCGGGGCGCCATCGGATGCCGCATCGCTTCCCGAAGCATCTGCCGAGATAGGAGAGGGGTCTACATCTGCCGCCCTGTCATGGATGCTGAAGAGCCACAACCCCAACGCCGCAGCACCGACCAGCGCTGTCACCGCCACCATGATTGCAAATCGCTGCTTGATATTTGTGCTCACTTGAACCTCCAGGAAGACGGGCGGGGAGGCTCATCGCCGCCCCGCCCTCTTCGATCGACCGGGACCCGGCTACTTCTCGGGACCCTCGTCAGTGGATCCCTCGCCAACTGATGCGTTTCGACGGATGCGGCCGCGAAGCGCGTATGCGCCCGCAGCGCCGCCGCAGAGGATCAAGGCGCTGATCAGAACCCATACGGGAAGCAGGTCGCCTCCCGTCTTGTCGTAGGGGGTGCCGAGAGTCTCGGGGTTGTCGACGACCACGGTCTGCCCCTCGTCCTCGAGGTCCTGATGTACCGCGATGACGTTCCCGTTCACGTCGAGCACCTCCTCGAACGCCACGAGGGAGGCGCCCTCCTCGAGCTGGGAAGCATCGAACTCGAAGGTGATCTCTACGGTTCCCTCAGAACTTTCCGCCACGAACTCCGCGGTTGAGGTCACCGGATTGCCTTCCGAGTCCTCAAGGGGCATGCCAGTCGCCTTGTCCATGATGGTGCCGTGGGCAGTATAGGTTTCTCCTGCGACGAGCCCCTTGTACTCGACGGTATCCACGACGGTGACCGTCCCGTTCTCGACCATGTGGTCGCCGTCGGCGGCGTCGACGAGCGTGGTGCCGATCTCGACGACCGTGACGGACTGGCCCTCGTCCTCGATATCCTCGTGCACCGCGAGGACGGTGCCTTCGGCGTCGAGCAGCTTCTCGAACACCACCAGGCGGTGACCGCCGAGGCCGGAGGAATCGAATGAGAGCTCTACCGTCTGGGTACCCTCGGCAGCTTCGGGCGTGAACTCGACGGTCGCGGCCACGTCAGTCGCGAGAAGCCCCTCGCCGCTTTTCAGCGGCTCGCCCGTCTCGGCGTCCATCAGCGTCGCCTCGAGCGTATAAGAGCCTCCAGGGGTCAGACCCTCGAAGGCCACCTCGTCAGCGATGATGACCTCGGAGCCCGTCACGAGCTTGTCGCCGTCGGCGGCGTCGGCCGCCGTGGTGCCGATGTCGACGAAATGGACCGTCTGGCCCTCGTCCTCGATATCTGCGTGGACTGCTACCTCGATGCTATCCTTCACGAGGCTCTCGAAGGCCACGACGTCCTCGCCCGCGAGCAGGCTCGCGTCGAAGGAAATCTCGATGTCCCGGCTGCCCGTCGAGAGCGCGGGGGCGAAATCGGCCTTGGCCTCCCCGGGCATGCCC